>JAITXK010000013.1 GCA_031284765.1 Candidatus Symbiothrix sp. | reverse complement strand
CCACACAAAGCGTCGAATGCTCAACCTCACTACTCGCAAAGAATATCTATTAAATAAACTTTTATATTATTAATTTTCAACATAAAAATATTTATGTACTTTTGTACAAACAATTCAACGTGAAAAATAATAAAAATATAATTCAGGATGCGCAGAGTGTAAAGAACATGCTTCTTAAGCAATTAAAAGATGCTGCTGTGTTTTGGTCGTATGACAAAAATTTTGATACAATCTCCGATTGGAATTTAATCAAATTAGTGCTGATTCATTTAGATTTGGACAGCATCAATTTGTTATTTCAAATTTTTCCCCAAAAACAAATTAAGCGTGTATGGCTGGATGAATTGGTAATACAGGGAGATTATTTGAAAAATATGAACCTTTGCTTTGCCAATCTGTATTTTAATGTAAAGGAACCGGTTCGCTATTTGAAACGAATTGAAACATATAAAAGAAATCGCTTATGGAACGGTCGCTACCGGAAAAAACAAGAGCAATCCTGAATCAAATAGCTGCTATGGAGTGTATTCGACCGTACGTCTTGGTTGGAGGTACGGCTCTTTCGCTGCAATTGAAGCACCGATTGAGCGAAGATCTTGATTTTATGAAATTCAAAAAACATAAAATGGACAAGATGGAAGTAGAAACAGGACAGATCAGCCGTGAATTGGAGAAAAACGGAATAGATATCAAAGCGATAGATATACTTGGTAATGATCAAGTGCTGTTTGTGGTGGGTGATGGGGTAAAGCTATCTTTCTATGCAACACAACAAAAAGCCCATAATTTATCTACCATTCATTTTCAAGACAATCTTTATTTGGCTGATATCCATTCGATTGCAGCATTGAAAATGGATACCATGAGCCGGCGTAATACATTTCGGGATTATTACGATTTATATTTTATATTGAAAGAAAAATCTCCGGAAGAAATCGTTGATATTGTTAATAATGCGTTGGAGTATTCTAATCATCATTTTAAGAGCAAAAACCTTTTGGGAGTGTTAGGCAATTACGAGCGGTTCTTTCCGGAAAAAGAGTTTGCATTATTGAATCCGGTAAGCAACATATCATCAAAAGAAATAGCTGCATTTATGGAAAAAAATGTCAAAGCAGCCTATCAGTTGCATAATAATGCTTTTTCAAGTTTTATTTGAGCCTTTTATATAAATCATGCACAAACAGGTAAGTCGTTAAGTGATGCCCTCAACAACAATCACCTTCCCCGTCCGAACAAGGCTCATCGGTAGATATCTCGACTACGCTGCGCGGCGCTCAGTTGAAAGGATGGTGGAATTGCGTCATTACCCGCCGCCCATTGCTTGTTCGGATGTTTTCCCATAACGAATTCCAAGCGGCCGCCCTGCATCAATTCTTCATGTGTGAACCACGATTTGTTCCAAACTTTGCCGTTCAATCGGGCCGATTGTATGAACGTATTGTCGGGAGAATAATTATATGCCACTACTTCGAATGTTTTCCCGTTTCCGAGTTGGATGACAGCCGTTTCAAAAGCAGGCGTTCCGATGACATACATCGGCAAGCCCGGCGTTACGGGATAGAATCCGATTTGGGAAAAGACGACGAATGACGTCAGTCCGCCGCCGTCTTCGTCGCCGGGAATACCCATCAAATCGTTGCGAAACCATTGCTTCAACAGGTTGTGGACTCGCTTTTGTGTGCGCCATGCTTCTCCCGCATAATTATAAAGGTAGGGAATGTGCATCGAAGGTTCATTGCCCATGGAGAATTGCCCGACAATGCCCGTGTGGTCGCCGAAGATGTGATGAAAATCGGGACGGCCTTTGCCCAGGGGCGTGTTGTACATGCGCTCCAATTCATTGACAAAGGCCTGTTTCCCGCCCATCAGTTGCACCAAATCGCCGATATTGTGGGGCACATCCCAGCGATAGACCCAGCCGTTGCTTTCGTCATAGGCATCACGGCCGCCAATGCCCGGTGGGAAGCGGTAGTCCAAGTCCTCCATGAAATTGCCCAGCGTGTCTTTCGGGTGGAAAAACTTTGTTTCCGGATGGAATATTTTGCGATAATTGAAACTGCGTTCCTTGAAATAAGCGGCCTCTTCCTTGTTTCCCAATGCGGCGGCAATCAGCGACAAACACCACTCGTCGTAAACGGTTCCCAGCGTAACGGCTACCGGTTGGCGGCGTTCCCAAGAGTGAACTTCCGGCACGGTTTCCGTTTCGCCTTTGGCCAAAGACGGGAAATAGCCGTGGTCTTTGTAGAATTTATCCAGTACGCCCGCTGGTTTGGATGACCAGGGCGCCAGGGTTTTCTCCGTTATCGCCCCTTTGCAGGCACGAAACGCGGCCGCCAAATCGAAGCCGCGCAGTCCTTTGGCATAAGCGTCGGCCACCATGGCAACGCCGTGATTGGAATTCATACGGCGGCTGTCGCCGGTTACTTCGGGGAAATTCGGCATCCAGAGCTTGGGCATTTGCTGTGCCGCCACGAGATACGAATGAATCATGTCGTTTTCCATTTGCGGTTCGATAATCACGCGCAGGGGATGTGTGGCGCGGTATGTGTCCCAAATCCAGTCATCGGTGTAGAAGGGGCGGCCGAGGTCGTCATGGACTTGCCCGTCGTAGGCGCTGAAATAGTTGCCGTCTTCCGAAATGCAAATCATGCGTTCATAGGTGCGGTAGAGCGAGGTATAAAAGACGGTTTTGGCCGTTTCGTCCAGTCCGCTGACTTGAATCTTATTCAATGTTTGATTCCAGATGGCACGGCCTACTTGCGCCGTTTGTTGTAAATCGTAGTTTTTGATTTCCCTTTGCAGATTATTCCTTGCCTGCTCCACACTGATGAAAGAAACGCCGTAGCGGGCTTTGAGTGATTTTGTTCCGCCGGGGAATTGCATGATGCAGGCGGCATTGCGCCCTTCTACGCCGGTTGCAGACGGGTTGATGCGGTTTTCCGTCCAAGCGCCGGTTCGTGACGGCCGTGTTTCCGTTTCAAGATAGATGTACACGCGGGTGTTGTTGTCCAACAGTTGATAGCCTGAAATGCTGTTGCCTTGCCATTCCAAGCGGCCGTTGGCGGTATTGAAAATCAGATAGGCGGCAGGCATCTCCGGCTTAAAATCAATTTCGTAAATGCCTGACTGATGTGAAGGCGCATATTGCACCTGTATGCCGTAATCATCCAAATCAACCTTGTAATAATACGGTTTGACGATTTCATTGTCGTAACCGTAATGAATGACATTGTCCGCTTGTTGCAAATCGCCCTGATAAGGACTTAAATTGAAAGCGGAACGTCCCCTGTGACTGGTTACAATGAGCGGCAAACCGGCGAGTTGGTTGCCGGTATAATCCTCGCGGTTGGGGCAAACGCGCAGCAGGCTGTTCGGCAAATGCACTGTGGGATAGGTTGGCACCAACAGGTGGCTGATATTACCGATATAGGGGTTCACGTAATCGACCGCTTCCTTGTTTTGAGCGGCGAGGGTGAGGGAAACGGCGGCCGAGAGGAGGCTCAGGCTGATTTTCCGGAGAGAGCTGTTCTTCTGTTGCATAAGAGAATGAATGGATGGGATTCTTGTTGAAAGTGCGACTGTATTCATGACGCAAATGTACGAAAAAAATTAAACCTTCTGAACATAAGATTTTCTATCTTTGTGCGTTTTTAAATGCATCATGGAAGAAGAACTCAAAAAAGCGTGCCAAATTCTAAAAGACGGAGGCGTCATTCTTTACCCCACCGACACCATTTGGGGAATCGGTTGCGACGCCACCAACGAGGCCGCCGTCCGCCGGATTTATGAAATCAAACAGCGGGCGGATTCCAAATCCATGCTGGTTTTACTGGATTCTACCGCTAAATTAGATTATTATGTGGACGAAGCCCCGGACATCGCTCTCGACATCATCGAACTGTCGGAAAAGCCACTGACCATTATCTATTCAGGCGCAAAAAACGTGGCCTCCAATTTAATCGCCTCCGACGGCAGTTTGGGCATCCGGATTACCAAAGAGCTGTTTTCCCGCCAACTGTGCCAACGCTTGCGACATCCCTTAGTGTCCACTTCCGCAAATATCAGCGGGCAACCGGCGCCCGCCAACTTCTCCGAAATCAGCGACGAAATCATCCGCTCGGTGGATTATGTGGTCAATTTCCGGAAAGACGACAACCAGAAAACCATCCCCTCTTCTATCATTCAATTAGGAAAAGGCGGACTGGTGAAAATCATTCGGGAATGAGAAAACGGTCGCAACTATATAAGTATCTGCTTTCGGATTTCCTGACTTCCGCCATTGCTTGGCTGTTGTTCAATGCGATTCGTTATGATTTGCTTGCGCAATACCAATTCAGCTCGTTGGCATCGTATTTAATGTCGGATGATGTTTTGCGCGGACAACTTTTGGTGCCTTTCGGATGGTTGATTCTGCATTATTACTCCGGCTATTACAATAATTCCTTGGAAAAGTCACGCTTGGCGGAACTGTTTACTACGCTTCAAACGGCTTTCATTGGCAGTCTGGTAATCTTTTTCGTGGTGGTATTGAAGCGTTTGCCGAAATCGTTTCATATTTATTATGAGTTGGTAGGTTCCTTATTTGCCTTGTCATTTGTCTGCATGTATCTCGGTCGCTTGATGATTACTTTGCTGGCTATCCGGAAAACCCACAAGAAGGAATGGACTATCCACGCTGTCATACTGGGAAATGGAGAAAAAGCCCAAAACACGCTAAAAGAACTGAATAGACCGTCCAATGCGCCGGGCTATTCGATTCAAGGTTTTATCAATACGGACACTATTTGCCCCAATCAAACGGCTGTGCAATTGCCTGTTATCGGCGAGTTGAAAGATTTGGAACAAATCATCAAAGAACAACGCATCGAAGAATTGATTATCGCTGTGGATACCAATCATGACGCAACGTTTCTGGCTTTATTGTATTCGCTGTACCAATATAAATTGCCAATCAAACTGCCCGTTAGCTATTCCAAACTACTTACCGGCGGCATAAACTTGAAAACCATCACCAGCTTTCCTTTAATTGATGTGACAGCAAACAATTTCTCCGATGCTGAAAAAAACATAAAATTGAGCTTGGATAAATTGATTTCTCTGCTGGTTTTATTACTTTTGTCGCCGCTCTATCTCTATTTGATGATCCGGGTAAAAATGGATTCCACAGGTTCGGTTTTTATTCGTCAGGAAAGAATCGGAAAAGGAGG
>JAITXK010000162.1 GCA_031284765.1 Candidatus Symbiothrix sp. | reverse complement strand
CTGCTCAATCACAACACATTCCACTTGGATG
The DNA here is from genome assembly GCA_031284765.1 of Candidatus Symbiothrix sp. GTDB lineage: Bacteria > Bacteroidota > Bacteroidia > Bacteroidales > Azobacteroidaceae > Azobacteroides. The sequence continues at coordinate 4,069 of JAITXK010000162.1, read as the reverse complement.
TAAAAACCCGCTGGTTTGTAGAATACGAATCGGAAGAAGAGTTGCAAAAACTCTTGCGGGACGAATACTTTTTCTCCCAAGCCTTTTGGCACATCGGACAAGGCAGCAACCTGCTGTTTCTGAACAATTACGACGGCGTGATTGTCCATTCCGCCATCCAAGGCATCGAAATAATCAATGAAGACGATGAACACGTTTGGCTGAAGGCCGGCGCCTCGGAAGATTGGGACGGTTTCGTGGCCTATTGCGTCCATCACGGCTGGGGCGGTATCGAAAACCTGTCGTTCATTCCGGGAGAAGTCGGTGCGAGTGCGGTGCAAAACATCGGCGCTTATGGCGTAGAAGCCTCAGACTGCATTGCAGAAGTGCATACCTACGCCTTGAAAACAGGAGAAAAACGGGTCTTTTCCCAAGCGGAATGTAACTATTCCTATCGGCGCAGTTTTTTCAAAGAAGAAGAAAATCGTGGCCTGTATTATATCACGCATGTGGTTTACAAATTAGATAAAACACCGAACTTTCAATTGGATTACGGAAACGTCCGTAAACAGTTGGAAGGCAAAGCAATTTCCTTGCAAACGATTCGGGATGCCATTATCGAAATTCGACAATCGAAACTGCCCGACCCTGCCGTAGAAGGCAATGCCGGCAGCTTTTTCATGAACCCCTACATCTGCACGGCGCATTACGAAGGCCTGAAAAAAGTGTATCCGCAAATACCGCATTATCCGGTAAACGATGAAGTCGTCAAAATTCCGGCAGCGTGGCTTATCGACCAATGCGGATTGAAAGGCAAAACGCTCGGCGGTGCAGCTATCCACGACCAACAACCCCTGGTTATCGTCAATCGCAATCGCGCTACAGGCGAAGAGATTGCCCTCTTGGCGGCAGAAGTGCAACGGGCAGTCTTGGATAAATTTCACATAGAGTTGAATGCGGAAGTCAATTATATTTAAATGGATATGAGACTAAGAATCTTAGGCACCGGCACCTCCACCGGCATCCCCGAAATCGGTTGCCGATGCGAAATCTGCACCTCCGCCGACCCCAAAGACCGCCGTTTACGCGCCTCTGCCCTTGTCGAAATCAACAACAAACATATATTGATTGATTGCGGCCCCGATTTCCGCGAACAGATACTGCAAACATTCCAAACCACTCCCTTTGAGAAATTGGACGGAATCCTGATTACTCACGAACACTACGACCACGTCGGCGGATTGGACGATTTGCGTACCTTTTGCCATTCCGGCCCGGTAGATATTTACGCCCAAAACGATGTGAAAGAGGCCATTATCACGCGCATGCCCTACGTTTTCCGCGAAAACAAATATCCGGGCATTCCCGATTTACAAATCCATACGGTTGAACATCAGGCATTTGAAGTGGCAGGAATAGAAGTCATACCCATTCGCTTGATGCACGGCAGTCTGCCTATTTTGGGCTACCGCATCGGCAACATGGCTTATCTGACCGACTTAAAAACCATTCCCGAAACGGAATACGCCAAATTGGAACATTTAGATGTACTTATTATCAACGCTTTACGCGCCAAACCGCATATCGCGCACGAAACGATTGACGATGCGTTGCACAACATTCAGCACATTCGTCCCAAACAAGCCTATCTGACACATGTCAGCCATCATTTCGGCTTGCACGAAGCCATTCAAAAGACATTGCCTGCACACGTAAACATTGCCTACGATGGCTTAGAGATAAGCATTTGAAAAATTAATACTTATTCTATGCGCTACTTTCCCAAGAAAATAGTAACTTTGCCGCCAATTCCTCAAAATCATGACAATAATGGATACACTTGTATTAAGTGAACAAGAAGTCTTTCGCCGCCAAAGTTTGGACGAGCTCCGCAACAAAGGAATCAACCCTTATCCTGCGGAAGAATACCCTGTAACTGCTTATTCCAAAGAAATCAAAGACTCATTTCAAGACGATGCTCCCCGAAGGGAAGTTTCCATCGCCGGCCGGATTATGAGCCGGCGCATTATGGGAAAAGCTTCTTTCGCCGAATTGCAAGATGCGGCAGGACGCATTCAATTATATATCAGTCGCGATGATATTTGTCCTGACGATGATAAAGATTTATACAATGTCGTATTCAAGAAATTGCTGGACATCGGCGATTTTGTGGGTATCAAAGGCTATGTGTTCCGCACTCAAATGGGCGAAATATCTGTTCACGTCAGTGCGTTAACCGTTTTGTCGAAATCGTTGCGCCCCCTGCCCATCGTCAAATATAAAGACGGCGTGGGCTACGACACTTTTGAAGACCCCGAACAACGCTACCGCCAACGCTATGTCGATTTGATAGTGAATGAAGGAGTAAAAGATATTTTTCTCAAACGCACACAGGTTTTCAATTCGATGCGGAATTTCTTCAACGAACGCGGTTATATCGAAGTAGATACGCCAGTCTTGCAGAGCATTCCGGGTGGAGCGGCCGCACGGCCATTCATCACGCATCACAATGCACTGGATATTCCTTTGTATCTGCGTATTGCCAACGAATTGTATCTGAAAAGATTAATCGTAGGCGGATTTGAAGGCGTGTATGAATTTTCACGTAATTTCCGCAACGAAGGAATGGACAGAACCCACAATCCTGAATTTACGTGCATGGAAATATATGTAGCCTACAAAGATTATATTTGGATGATGAATTTTACCGAACAAATGTTGGAAAAGGTTTGTCTGGACGTTTTGGGCAGCACGGAAATAACAGTAGGAGATCACACCATTAGTTTCAAAGCACCTTACCGGCGTATTACCATGGTCGATGCAATCAAAGAAAATACCGGCATTGATATTTCCGGAATGAACGAAGATCAATTGCGCGAAGTGTGCAAACAACTTCATATCGAACAAGATAAAACGATGGGCAAGGGCAAACTCATTGATGAAATATTCGGAGAAAAAGCAGAAGGCAATTACATTCAACCTACTTTTATTACGGATTATCCCAAAGAAATGTCGCCCTTATGCAAACGGCACCGCAACAATCCGGAGCTGACCGAGCGTTTCGAATTAATGGTCAACGGCAAAGAATTGGCCAATGCTTATTCTGAACTCAACGATCCGATCGACCAACGCGAACGCTTTGAAGAACAATTGAAACTGTCGGAAAAAGGAGACGACGAAGCAATGTTCATCGATCAGGATTTCCTTCGTGCACTTGAATACGGAATGCCTCCCACTTCCGGAATGGGAATCGGGATAGACCGCTTGGTGATGTTATTAACAGGACAAACTTCCATTCAGGAAGTGTTATTTTTTCCACAAATGCGACCACAATCATGAATATACCCGGTAGAGTAGGCGTTATGGGTGGCGGAAGTTGGGCCACTGCAATCGCAAAAATCATATCCATGACACAGACCAATTTCAGTTGGTATATGCGTCGTCCCGAACAAATCGAAGAGTTTCAACGCTTAGGACATAATCCTTCGTATCTGACGGGAATAAAGTTTAATTTAGACAATATTCAATTCTATCACAATATCAATGATGTAATCGAAAACTGCGATACATTGATTTTCGCTATCCCCTCCCCTTTCATTAAACAGCATCTGCAAAAATTGGAGATTCCATTGAAAGGCAAAATGATAGTCTCTGCCATTAAAGGAATCGTTCCGGACGAAAACATGTTGGTATCCGATTACTTTCGTAATTTTTACGATTTGGAATCCGATGATATTGCCGCACTGGGAGGCCCTTGTCATGCAGAAGAAGTCGCATTAGAAAGACTTTCCTATCTCACAATTGCCTGTTCCAATGAAGAAAGAGGACAAACTATGGCCAATATGTTTAATACCCATTTCATCAGAACATCGACCAGCAAAGATATGATTGGTATTGAATATGCTTCGGTATTGAAAAACGTTTACGCAATCGTTTCGGGGATTTGTCACGGATTAAAATACGGCGACAATTTTCAGGCTATTTTCATGTCTAATTCGGTGGTAGAAATGGAGCGGTTCATCAATGCGGTAAGTCCATTAGACAGAAATATTTGCAGTTCTGCTTATTTGGGCGACTTGTTGGTAACAGC
>JAITXK010000134.1 GCA_031284765.1 Candidatus Symbiothrix sp. | reverse complement strand
ATTTTACCGCACCGAAAACCGATAAACCGTTTTAGATTCAAAAACCTCTCCCGGAAGAAGCACGATCGAAGGATATTCCGGATGATGAATGCTGTCGGGATAATGTTGCGTTTCCAAACAAAAAGCCGAACGTTTGGGATAAGTGTGGCCGTTTTTTCCACTAAAACTACCATCCAGATAATTGCCTGTGTAGAGTTGTACACCAGGTTCAGTCGTGTAAGTTTCCAACACGATACCGGTTTTCGGAGAGATGGCTTTGGATGTATAAGCCAATTCTTTTTCTGCCGGTTTATTGATGATGAACGTATGGTCGTAGCCGTTGCCGTAAATCAATTGAGTATCTTCTTCTTCGATGCGTTCGCCGATAGTGTGCAGGGAACGGAAATCGAAAGGTGTTTCTTCCACTTTTTCGGAACGTCCCAAAGGAATGGCAACATCGTTGGTCGGCAAATAGGTATCGGCATTGATTTGCAGTTCGTGGTCACCGATATAGGAATCGCCTTCGCCCGATAAATTAAAATAGGAATGATTCGTCAAATTGAGAATTGTGGCTTTATCGGTAAAAGCTTTGTAGCTGATTTCTACGGCATTATCGTCCGTTAACTGATAAATGACCGTCACTTGCAAGTTTCCGGGAAAACCTTCTTCTCCGTCTTTCGCCAGATAGTTTAATTCCAGGGTTTGTTCGTTGATGAGTTTGGCATCCCACACTACGGCATTAAAGCCTTTCAAACCGCCATGCAAACTGTTGGGGCCATTATTGACAGCTAATTCATAGGAGGTGCCCTCTAAGAAGAAACGTCCATCGGCAATGCGGTTGGCAGTTCGTCCGCAAATAGCGCCGAAATACGGCTCCTGATCGTTCATATAATCCGGAAGATTACTTTTACCCAAAACGACATCCGTGAATTTACCTTTGCGATCGGGCACACTGATCGTTACAATTTTTGCACCGAAATTCGTTACGGACATTTCTACGCCATTCTTATTCGTTAAGATAAACAGATCAACTTGTTTACCATCTACAACGGCCTTAAAATTTTCTTTTTTCAGCCCACTTAATGTTGTGTTTTTCATAAATAATAGAAGTTATTAAAATTATTAAATCCAGTTACTCTTCACTTTCGTCATTTAAATCAAGATCTACGGGTACTTGCCTTCTGAACGCTTCATTGAAAGAAATCAAGGTTTCCGTACGCGCCAAACCCAAAGGTTGCAGTTTCGTATGAATGATTTCCAACAAATGCCGGTTGTTTCGGGCAAAAATTTTGATGAACAAATCGTATTGCCCTGTGGTATAGTGACATTCCACTACTTCCGGTATTTTGCGCAAGGATTCCACTACATCGCGGAATTGTTCGGGTTCTTTCAAAAACAAGCCCATATAGGCCGATGTTTCATATCCGACTTTATTGTGATCTACTATAAATTCAGAACCTTTTAAAATACCTAAATTGATCAGTTTTTGTACTCGCTGATGGATGGCCGCACCGGACACATTACACGCCCTGGCAACTTCCAAAAAGGGGATACGGGCATTGCCCACCACCATTTTCAGTATCTTTTCGTCTAATTCGTCTAACTGATGGTATCCCATGATGGTTGCTCAATATTCAAATGATCCGTTGGTTCTTCTTCCACTGCGGGTTGAATATAACCGCTTTGAACTGTTTTTTCAAACAAGCCCACGGGCATATAAAACTGTACATCTTTGCCGGTAGCAATTGCCGTGCGGATAAACGTAGAAGAAACTTCAATTTTGGGAGCACCTTTGCAAAGACGTACATTCGGATGATACAAGGTAATCCTGTCCGATCCGCGACGCGGATAAATCACCACTTTGAAGTTTTTTAAAATCAATTGATAATCTTTCCAACGATGGAAAGTAGCCCAGTTATCCGAACCGATAATCAATTCAAAAGTATCGTTTGGATACGTTACCCGCAACTTTTGCAAAGTATTGATGGTGTAAGACGGTCTCGGAAGGCTCCACTCGATGGTGGAAACCATAAACTTGTCATAGCCGGCAACCGCTTCGTTCAGCAATTCCAAACGGAAATCCTGATCAATCAAATCGCTTTGCTTTTTCAGCGGATTCTGAGGTGTAATTAAAAACCATATTTGGTCATAACCTTCATACTCAGCAAGATAATTGGCAATTGTCAAATGCCCTACATGTACGGGATTAAATGATCCCGGTAAAATTCCAATTTTCATATTTGTTTTATATATCTTTTTACTATCTCCTTTGTTTGTTTTTTTGCTATCTCCAAATCATCGTTTACAATAATGATGTCGTAATGCGGCGCCAAACTCAACTCGTAATCCGCTTTGGAAATACGATCCTGGATGACTTCGGGCGAATCCGTTCCCCGCAACTCCAAACGCTTTTGCAATGCTTCGATGGATGGCGGTTGAATGAAAATCAGCAAAGCGTCATCGCCATAGTATTTTTTGATGTTCAGACCACCGGCTACATCCACATCCAATATAACGTTTTTGCCTTCCGCAAGTTTATCTTCAACTTCCGACCGCAAGGTTCCGTAGAAATGGTTAGAATACACTTCTTCGTATTCAAGAAATTGATTTTGCCCGATTTTTTCTTTGAATGTTTCGGGTGTAAGAAAATAATATTCCACGCCGTTTCGTTCGTTTCCGCGTGCCGGACGGCTGGTGGCGGAAATCGAAAATTCCAACGGCAATCCTTCCTTCAACAAATGATTGATTATCGTTGATTTTCCCGAACCGGAGGGCGCTGATAAGATGATTAATTTCCCTTTCACAATACGTTCAGTATTTGTTCTTTGATTTGTTCTAATTCGTCTTTCATCTGAACCACAATCTTCTGCATTTCAGCATGATTGGATTTGGAACCCAAAGTATTGATTTCCCTGCCCATTTCCTGTGAAATAAAACCTAACTTGCGTCCCTGGCTTTTTTCCTTATCCATCGTTTCGCTAAAATATTTCAAATGATTGTCTAAACGTGATTTTTCTTCGCTCACATCTAAACGTTCGATATAATAAATCATTTCCTGCTCCAGACGATTTTCGTCATACGCAGTTATATCTAATTTCCGGAGTGATTCCTCCATGCGGGATTTGATTTTCTCAATGCGTTCGGAATCGTATTGTCCTACTTCCTGCAACAGAGCGGCAATGGTTGCTATTTTGCTTGCAAAAACTTTTTCCAGCATGTTGCCTTCTTGTGTGCGAAAAGCGGTAAATGCATTTAAAGCATCCATAATCGTCTTTTTCAACAAACTCCATTCTTTTTCGTCCAACTCCACCATATCGGTTTTAACCGTATCGGGAAGACGGAGAATGGCGGAAAAACAATCGGCCGGAGGTGCAATATTTAACATTTCTGCCGTATTCATGATTTGTTCATAGTAGGATTGCACTGCGCCGGCATTAATTTTCGATGACGACATCGAATCGTTGTGGTCAATATATATGGTAAAATCCACTTTCCCCCGCTCAATAATTTGGGAAAGAATATTGCGGATTTCTATTTCTTTTTCACGATAAATTACCGGTATCCGCGTACTTAAATCCAGTTGTTTGCTGTTTAGAGATTTAATTTCCACGCTTACCTTTTTATTGGGAAATTCCGCAGTTGCTTTCCCAAAACCTGTCATAGATTGAATCATTGATGAAATTGTTTTTGCAAAAGTAGCTCTTTTCTCTAAATAATTGAATAACTTTGCTGTCTAAATTTATTTTTTTTACAAAAAATGGCTTGTTTGCTCGCAATAGAAACCGCTACGACCGTTTGTTCCGTCAATTTATCGGTTGATGGAAAAACGGTATTCAACCGAATTCAGTTGGAAAATGCCGGTCACTCCGCATTATTGGGAGTATTTGTTTCCGAAGCGGTGAGCTATGCCCGTATGAATCAGTTGAAAATAGAGGCCGTTGCGATCAGCGCAGGGCCGGGTTCCTATACCGGATTGCGCATCGGCGTTTCCGAAGCCAAAGGTTTATGTTATGGATTTACTATTCCTTTGATTGCTTTACCTACATTAAAAATAATGGCATCATCCATTTTACAACAACTTGGGTCAGGGTCTGCACGCTCCATCTTGTGTCCCATGATAGATGCCCGCCGCATGGAAGTCTATGCCGCCCTGTACGACGAAAATCTGAACGAAATCCGTCCGGCACAAGCCGATATTATGGATGCGAACAGCTATCAGGATTTTTTAGGACAACAACAGATACTTTTTTTCGGCAACGGTTCGGAAAAATGCAAATCCGTCATTCAATCGCCTCGTGCGGTTTTTATCGACACGGTGTATCCTGCGGCCGAGGCAATGATTCCTTTGGCTGAACAAGCATTTGCCAATCAGGATTTTGTAGATGTGGCTTATTTTGAGCCGTTTTATTTGAAGGAATTTCAGGCTACTACACCAAAAAATAAAGTTTTGGGGATATTCAATGCCAAATCAATTCAAACAACGATATGAAAAAAAAAATTATAGGACAATTTTCAGTCTTTCTACTGATTATGAGTGTTTTTACCGGTTGCACTACCGCCCGCGATTGCGGCTGCGGAAATAATCAATCTTATAAGAAAAGAAAAGCCAAAATTTCCTTGATAATTTCCACGGAAAACACTACTTTTGTATCGCAAAAAGATTTAAGTTAAAACATTATTTATTAATTTATTAAAAAATCACAAAATGGTTAAAGTAGGTATTAATGGTTTTGGCCGTATCGGCCGTATGGTGTTCCGCGCAGCAGTTTATAACTTTGCTAACGACATCGAAGTAGTAGGCATCAACGACTTGTTAGCCGCTGATTATTTAGCTTACATGTTGCAATACGATTCCGTTCACGGACGTTTCAAAGGCGAAGTGTCTGTTGATGGTAACAATTTGGTTGTAAACGGTAAAAAAATCCGTTTGACTGCTGAAAAAGATCCCGCAAACTTGAAATGGAATGAAATCGGCGCACAAGTAGTCGTTGAATCTACCGGTTTCTTCCTGGATGATGCTTCTGCCCGCAAACACATCGAAGCCGGTGCGAAAAAAGTAATCATGTCTGCTCCTTCCAAAGACAGCACCCCGATGTTTGTTTATGGTGTAAACAGCGACAAATATGCCGGTCAAGACATCATTTCCAACGCTTCCTGTACCACCAACTGTTTGGCGCCTATCGCCAAAGTGTTGAACGACAAATTCGGCATCGTAAAAGGCTTGATGACTACCGTTCATGCTGCAACCGCTACTCAAAAAACAGTGGATGGCCCTTCTGCTAAAGATTGGCGCGGTGGCCGCGGCATCCTGGAAAACATCATTCCTTCTTCTACCGGCGCAGCAAAAGCAGTAGGCAAAGTGCTTCCCGAATTGAACGGCAAATTGACCGGTATGTCGATGCGCGTTCCAAGTTCTGACGTTTCAGTGGTCGATTTGACCGTTGTATTGGACAAAGCAGCCACTCAAGAAGACATCAATGCGGCAATGAAAGCAGCCTCCACAGGCGAATTGAAAGGCGTCCTTGGATACACTGAAAATGCAGTCGTTTCTACCGATTTCCGCGGTTGCCCGTTGACATCCATTTATGATGCAAAAGCAGGTATTTCTTTGGATGCGAACTTTGCAAAAGTGGTTTCCTGGTATGACAACGAATGGGGTTATTCCAACAAAGTGCTTGAAATGGTTCGTGTAATTGCGAAAAAATAATAGTATAAAGTTTTTAACCGCAAAGATGCAAAGAACGCAAAGAAATACAATTAGTCTTTGCGTTCTTTGTGCCTTTACGGTTGTATCATAATAATCATTCAAATGTACAGAACAAACACATGCGGAGAACTCCGTCTTTCCAATCTCAATCAAACCACCACGTTATCGGGCTGGGTGCAAAAAGCACGCAAGTTCGGAGGGATGATTTTTGTCGATTTACGTGACCGTTACGGCATTACGCAATTGGTTTTCAATCAGGAAATCGATGCGGTCTTGTGCGA
>JAITXK010000065.1 GCA_031284765.1 Candidatus Symbiothrix sp. | reverse complement strand
CTTCCATATCTATAAAAAAAGAAAGGTTGTTTCCCAACAACCCAATCTTTTAATTAACCTTAAATCTAATACCATGAAAAACACAGTACAAAGGTAAATGATTTTATGTTATAAAACATAACTTTCGAGTATGTTTTTTTCGTATTTAATATAGTTTAACCAAAAACCCATCTAAAAACTCATTCTACAGCCAAAATTAAGCCTTTCAAGTACTCTCCTTCGGGATGATAAATATTGATGGGATGGTCGGCAGGTTGTGCCAACTGTTGCAAAATGCGCACTTTCCGACCCGATTGAGCTGCTGCACTGAAGACCGCCAGACGGAAATCATTTTTGGAAACCACCTGCGAACACGAAAAAGTAAAAATAATGCCGCCCGGTTTGATTTTTTCCAAAGCAATCGCATTCAATTTGCGATACCCTTGCAAAGCATTCTTCAAAACATTGCGGTGTTTGGCAAAGGCGGGCGGGTCTAAAACTATCAAATCGTATTGACTGCCCATTTGTTCCAGATATTTGAATGCATCTTCCGCAAAAGCCCGGTGACGCGAATTTTCGGGAAAATTCAAAGCGATATTTTCATTAGTCAGGTCAATGGCTTTGGCCGAACTATCGACCGAGTGCACCAGTTCCGCCCCGCCCCGCATGGCATAACAGGAAAATCCGCCGGTGTAGCAAAACATGTTCAGTACGCTGCGGCCTTTTGAATAGTGTTCCAACAGACCGCGATTGTCGCGTTGGTCAACAAAAAATCCGGTTTTCTGGCCTTTGACCCAATCGACATGAAATTGCAATCCATTTTCCAAAGCTATGGACGAAACATTTTGTCCGCCAATCAGGTAGCCGTTTTCGGCGCCCAAATCGGCTTTGTAGGGCAAGGTGCTTTCCGATTTATAATAGATATTGTCGATGGCATCGCCCAACACGTCTTTCAAAGCCTCCGCCAATTCGTAACGGGCGACGTGCATTCCGGGCGAATGAGCTTGCATGACAACCGTATTGCCATACACATCGGCAATCAGGCCGGGCAAGCCATCACCCTCGCCATGAATCAAGCGGTAGGTGTTATTCTCAGCATTCGCGGCTAATTTCAGTTGTTTGCGCAACTGATAAGCAAAAGCAATGCGTTTTTTCCAAAAATCGGTATCAATCGCTTCATGTTCAAAGCTCAGTACACGCACCGCAATGGAGCCGATTTGACAATGCCCCAAGGCAATGAACTGCTTTTTTGCATCGTAGATTTCCACGATTTCTCCTTCTTCGGGCGTTCCGTCAATATGATGAATTGCTCCTGAAAACACCCACGGATGAAAGCGTTTCAACGATTCTTCTTTTCCCGAATTTAAATAGACTTTTTTGTAAGACATAAATCTTCGTATATTTTTAGGCAAGCCCAAGCATCCAGCGCAGCGTATTTTTGTTGAGAAAGTGTCAAATGCTCCGCCTCCCAATTGCTCAAGCGCTGACTTTTGGATATTTTTTTTCGATACAGTATGGCGTAAATCTTTTGCAGGCTAAGTTCTTCTATATCAAAATTCTGCACCATTTGTTGCAAATCAATAAAACCCTGAGGCTGAAATTTCATGCGGCGGCCCATGCTTTGAAAATCATCTCGCAACGATAAACCGATTTTCTGCACATCCGGATTGGATAACAAACCAATCAACGATGGCGGGAATCCGATATAATTCAAACGAAAAAGGAAACAAATCTCGTGCGTGGACAACTGTATGAGCGCCACTCTTTTGAGAATTCCCTTGCAAAATGAAGGCCGCGTTTCGGTATCGAAACCAATCCGGGTAGATTGCAACAAAGCGTTCACCGCCAATTCCGCATCTTCAACCGTTTGAACAACAACAATTTGTCCGGTAAATTCTTCTACCGGCAAATCGTTTATTTCTTCTTTTGTGATGGTTTTTCCCACGTATTATGATTCAATATCCGACTTGTATTTAATGAAATGCAAGGCCCGGACGGCATTAACCAAACGTTGTCCCCAATAGTTGCGAAAGTTTTCGATACATAACAGTAAGGAATCGTTCATAGTTTCTTTCCGACCGTTTTTAAAGACTGCGATAAAATTGCCCAAATCCTGATAAATATCCGCCAAATCTTCCGAAACTTTCACGGCGACAGGCGAGTCACTCAATTTAATATCGGGATGAAAAGTTTCTAAATACAAATTATCATCGCCCAACAGTTCACTAATATTCGTTTCGACCTGAGAATAAAAATTTTCATCGACTTTGACCTCCAAATCCGACTCGTAATTTTCCTCCATCTCGGGGATAATCGACACTTTGAGATACAGTAGCGGTAATATTTTGGTCATATTATCCACAAATGTTTTTTTGTCGGATTCCTTCACTTTTTCTACAAAAACACAATATTCCAGAGCTGTACGGGCAAAATCAATCGTATATTTTGAAAAAACTATTTCTTCCATTTTGTTCCTTTTTAGGATAAGTATACTGTTAAAAACGGGTTCAAAGTTAAGGATAATGTGGTGAATATGCAAACGACCGGCGTTACATTCTGCTGTTAAACACACATATCTTATTGAAATTTTAAAAAAATATTGAGTAACTTTAGCCCGATTTTTAGAAAATATGATAGATTAACATATAAAAAAGGAGGTATAAAATGAAAACAGTTTTGTATGAAGCGAAGACGCGAGGAAACAAAAATTATGGTTGGTTAAACACACATCACACCTTTAGTTTTGCCGATTATCACAATCCGGAACGCATACATTTCGGCGCATTACGTGTGCTCAACGATGACATTGTGATTGCCGGAGAAGGTTTCGGCACGCATCCCCATAATAATATGGAAATCATTTCCATTCCCTTGTATGGCGATTTGCAACACCAAGACAGCATGGGAAACGGCAGTGTGATCCGTTCGGGAGAAGTACAGGTGATGAGTGCCGGTACAGGAATAACGCACAGTGAATTTAACGCCAATGCAAAAGAAGATCTTAATTTCTTTCAAATTTGGATTATCCCCAACCAAAAAGAGGTAACACCCCGCTATGGACAGCAACAATTCGATTTTGTGAACACGAGAAATCAACTCATTCAGATTGTATCGCCCAGCCCTGACGATGCCGGACTTTGGATTTATCAGGATGCGTGGTTTAATATCGGAACTTTCGACCCAAATTATAGTTTTAATTATCCACTCAAAAAGGAAGGGAATGGCTTGTATATTATGGTAATTGAAGGCGATTTTGAGGTGGAAGGTCAGGCTTTATCCCGCCGGGATGGAATGGGTGTTTGGGATACCGATTCGGTTCAAATAACCGCTTGTTCGAAAGAGGCACGGGTGTTGTTGATGGAGGTACCGATGTGATCTTCTAGCGTTTCAGCGCCGATTGATATATGTTGTGTAAACGTTCCTGCAATGATGCGGGCTGAATCACTTTCAACGACCAACTGCGCGACAAGATTTCCATGATAAAATCTTCTGTAATTTTGACTTGCAGCCGGATGACAAATTCCTCTTTGCTGTCTTGGATGATTTCCTGCGTAGGATGCAAAGGCA
>JAITXK010000061.1 GCA_031284765.1 Candidatus Symbiothrix sp. | reverse complement strand
GGTTTCAACAAATCCACTATCTTCGGAAACCACGAATCCAGATACTCCAGATATTCCGCATTGGACATTTGTTTGAATTTCATACCCGCAAAATCTTTGTGCAAATTATAGGGCGGGTCGATGATGATTAAATCGGCAAAGGACTTAGGCAGATAATCCACCATTTCCATTAAATCACCGTTAATGGTGCGGTTGAGAATCGTTGCTTCCGTAACCGGTTCTTGCAGATGCAATAACTTTTTTTGCCAGAAGAGTTGTTCTTCGGCAGTTAGCTGCAGTGTTTGATTTTTGAATGAACGTTGTTTTTCCACCAATTCAGTTGCTAATGAAGGATGTTTCCGGTTTGATTTTGTCTATCATATCGTAGGCGACATCGAATCCTGATTTGATTACAGGAACGGATAAAATGCCGTCGTAATAGCCATCTAAATGAAGTACATTATAGGCTGTATTCAGGCATGACAACATTTTCTTGTCTAAATTGGCGGTATGCTCCCGATAATATTCAATGGATTTACGTCCTTTCCGTTTTTCCACGCCTCGAACATAAAAATAACCGTCCAAAGCTTTTAATACGCCGTTGTAAGCTGTTCCGCAAGCCGTTTTGACGTATTTTTCGTCTTGATACAACTTTCCGTCCTTACCTGCTTTTTTAAGCGTTTCTTTTGCATTATCCATGTAGCGAATGGCTTCGGTATAATACTTTTGCTTGATTTGTTGTTGGTTTTTTTGTAACATAAGATAATAGTTTAGTAATTTGTTTGGCAAAGGTATTATTTTTTCTTTTTATTTCAAACAGAATCGCTAAATTTGCAGAATATTTCAAAGTAATATAAAACATGAAAAATTCAAAATACATTTTATTAATTTTTACGCTTATGACTTATTCTTGTCAAACGAATGCCCAAACGTACACGATTGCTACGAGTTTGGGGGACATCCAAATTCAATTGTATGATCAAACGCCTTTGCACACAGCGAATTTCGAAACATTAGTGGAAAAACAGGCTTACGACAGTGTACTTTTCCACCGCATCATCGAAGGTTTTATGATTCAAACCGGCGATTTGGGTACAAAACCCGGAGCAAATCGAACGGCTCCTGCAGACGGCAAACTAATTCCCGCCGAATTTGTGAAGGAATATATCCACAAAAAAGGCGCATTGGCTGCTGCACGTACCGGCGACCAAGTCAATCCGGAAAAGAAATCCTCCCCTACACAGTTCTACATCGTACAAGGGCGTACTTTTGCAGACAATGAATTGCAGCAAATGGAAGAATTCGGCAAAAAAACATGGACTCCCGAACAGAAAGAGATTTATAAAACCATTGGCGGAACACCTTTCTTGGACCAGGATTACACCGTATTCGGCGAAGTCGTCGCAGGCTTGGATGTCGTGGATAAAATTGCCGCCCTACCCACCGGACGTGGCGATTACCCGCTTTCCGACATCCGTATTCTATCCATCACAAAAGATTGATGACCGTTGTGAACGATGAACAATATATGAAACAAGCGTTGTCGGAAGCGCAAAAGGCTTTCGACAAGGGCGAAGTTCCGGTCGGCGCCATCATTGTCTGCAACAATCGAATCATTGCACGTGCCTTCAATCTGACTGAAACATTGAATGATGTGACGGCTCACGCGGAAATGCAAGCCATCACGGCGGCCGCCTCTGCTTTGGGAGGCAAATATCTGATTGACTGCACCTTGTATGTTACCGTTGAGCCTTGCCCAATGTGTGCGGGAGCCTTGGCGTGGTCGCAGATTTCCCGCGTTGTGTATGGCGCAAGCGATGAAAAACGCGGCTATCACTTGTTTTTGCCCGACTTATTGCACCCGAAAACAACTGTTGTCTCCGGCATATTGGCGGAAGAAGCCGCTGCTTTAATGCAGCAATTTTTCAAGGAAAAACGATGAAGAAGATTCTGATTACTGGCGCAAGCGGTTTTATCGGCAGCTTTTTGATGGAAGAAGCCTTGAAAAAAGAGTGGCAAACTTGGGCGGGTATTCGTAAAACAAGCAGTCGAGAATACTTGCAAAACCCTACTATTCAATTTATGGATTTGATTTTTTCGGATAAAGAAAAACTCAAGGCACAAATTAATCATCACGCGGAACGCTACGGTGCATGGGATTATGTGATTCATAATGCAGGATTGACCAAATGCCTGAATCCGGCCGATTTCGATCGGGTCAATTATCTGTTCAGCAGAAATTTGATAGAAGCTTTGCAGGAAACCGGCCATACGCCAAAGAAATTTATTCTGATGAGCAGTTTGAGCGCTCATCATCCGCAGGCGGACACCGTTTACGGCCGTAGCAAACTGAAAGCGGAAGAATTTCTGCAATCTCAATTGAATTTTCCATACATTATTCTTTGTCCGACGGGAGTGTACGGTCCGCGCGAAAAAGATTATTACCTGATGTTGAAAACCATCCAAGCGGGATTTGACCTTACGGCAGGATTTCAACCGCAACGGCTGACGTTCATTTATGTTAAGGACTTGGTGAAGGCGGCGTTTTTGGCGTTGGAAAGTCCGATTCAAAACAAAACGTATTTGCT
>JAITXK010000138.1 GCA_031284765.1 Candidatus Symbiothrix sp. | reverse complement strand
GGATTGACACATCGTATGTGAATATCCTCATCGGCAAATTCCAGATTGGGAAATTCCTGCCCAATCATTGAACGAAATGAACGTAAGGTTGATGGCTCCATCAGCGAGCGACTACCTATCTCCAACAACACCTGAGGTTTTACATAAGAAGAATATTCCGTTACGGTTGGATAGGTAACGGCTATCTTGACAGGGTCATCGTCCGGGTCTTTCCTGTCCACGACTGAAATTTTGACATCCTCGATTCCAGCATTCTCAAAAGCGATTTTCAGCGAAAGAAGGAAATCATTCGACAGGTATTTGCTTGAAGTATCTTTCAATTTACCCACCTGCGTTCGGCTTATATCACCGGAAAAGCCGAAAAATTCTCGGTTAATAGCCAAATCTATATCCTCACTGAATCTGTCAATCAGTCCCCAAGCCTTACTTAACGAAGTACCGCCCTTAAAAACGAGGTGTTCGACAACATCCATTTGAGTAATCAGTCTCAAAGTTTGTACTACCCACCAATCTTTTTCAATAATATAGGGCTGTAATCTGATTTTTTTGGAAGTTTCCTCTAAAACGGATAGCCGTTCATCTCTATCTAATTCTAACCAATTCATATCGTATTATTTGTTTGTGCTTTACGCATGATTGTTCTTATCCAGTCGGGAGCTAATTTAATATCGTTTGCAAGATTCTCTTTGCTTTCCTGTTTGAGAGCAGCAACTATCTTTTCTATATCATCATCGGTAACTCTTTCTTTCCGAATGGATTTCAATGCCTGTATAGCTAATCCACTTATCTTGCCGTGTGCAGCTACATTTTTGGGAGTAGCCCTCTTGAATAATAAAGTTCTATTACCAATCACAATTTTTCTTGGAGCGCCATCGGTCAAATAGACTGCTTTCATTGGGACTTGAGTAGATAGACCTAAAGCATTTTCCGCAAATAGTCCTGTAGGAATAATCCGGGCTTTATCTCTTCTGGCTATAGCTTCAGCAATCGTTTCAAGACTTGGGGTTATATGCCCAAAGAATTTGCTTTTTCGAGGTATCGTGTAAATACCTCTTGCTACACGCATTATTTTTCCATCTTTAGTTAATCGTTCTAATGCTTTACTGCAAGTATTACCATTGCCATAAGCAGTAAAATCACTTGCAAAAAAAACCACACCTCTCTTGGCTTTTTTCATTCGTTCAAACACCTTGTTTTCAATAGTATAAATCATTTTATTCACTAATTTCTGTCGTAAAAGTAGTAAACTTTTTCGACAAGAACAAACTTTCAACAATATTTTTTTACTTTACTAATTTTGCCCTCAATTCTTTTAGTCGTTTTGCTGCCTGTTGATTATCCACTTTAATATACCGATGAAAGCTGCCGGGCTTTTGTGTCCCGAAATCCGCATCAGTTCCTCCGTCGGAAATCCAGACAGGATAGACAGGATATATATTCGTACAAAACGACCGCCGATAGGTGGGCGATGAAATCATTTCCCATTTTTCAAACACTTTCTTTTCGCGGTTCTTGCCTTTCTTGCGAACAACTTCAATCTTCTGTTTTAATTTTGCGCTTTTGCGGTTACACCGAACGAGGCATCGCACTACTCCCTCTCCTTGGGAGAAGAGGTTGGTGGAAAGCCCAATAATTTTAAATCCCGTTTCATAAAAACAAAAAGATAAACAGCTAAAAGCAGTGTATTGAAGCCCAATCGCAAATAAATAGTATCTACCGGCATCCCAATAGAAACAACAAATAAAACAGCGGTTAATGCCGAATAGAGACCGATGGTTTTCAAATCGTATTTTACCGGATAATGTTTTTGTCCGATGAAATACGACAGCAAGGCAATCACGCCGTTGCCGATGAACGATGCCCATGCGCAGGCCATGTAGCCGTATCGGGGGATGAAAAGGATGTTGAGGCCGACAATAATAATGAACCCGGTGACCGAAAATATCGTTCCCCAATAGGTTTTATCATTGATTTTATACCAAATGGAGAGATTGAAATAGACGGCGAAAAACAGTTCCCCGATAAGTACGATGGGGACGACGGGCAAGGCGCCGAAATAACTGGGGTCGATAAAATATTTGAGTATATCCAAATAAAACATCACGCCCAAAAAGACGGCTAAACCGAGAATAACAAAGTATTTCATCACATCGGCGTATGCTTGTTTGGCGTTCTTCTCCTTGCTTTTCTCAAAAAAGAAGGGTTCGTAGGCGTAGCGGAAGGCCTGTGTGAAGATCATCATAATCATGGCGATTTTGAAGCAGGCGCCGTATTCGCCTAATTGCGTGCTCCAGCCGGCACGATCGGGATATACGGACGGGAAAATAATTTTATCTACCACTTGGTTGCTCATGCCTGCCAAGCCCATCAGCATCAGCGGGAAACAATAATGGAGCATTTTCTTGGCCAGTGCACCATCGAAACGGTATTTGAATCCGGTCAGTTCGGGTATCAGACAGAGGGTTTGAATGCTGGTTGCCAACAAATTGGAAATAAAAACGTAGCCCAAACTGAAATCTTCCCGCCAAAGCCATGCAATGAGTTGCGGATGGTGTTTGTTGATCCAAGGGCAAATGACTAAAAAGAAAACACAGAAAATGACGTACAGAATGACATATACCAATTTCAATGCACCAAATTTAATGGGTCGTTTCTGATAGCGCAGATAGGCGAAGGGGATCGCGCTAAAAGCATCCATACTCAAGATGAGAATCAGCAGGCGGATGTAGAGGCTGGGAATGTCGTCGTCCCAAAACAGGTGACGCAGGGAGGGCAGGAATCCCAAAAATAGCACCAAAAACAGCGTTGTGAAACTGCCGACGATGCCGATTGTGGTTGAATAGACGGTAGAAACCTTGTATTTTTCGGTTTGATTGGCAAAACGGAAAAAGCCTGTTTCCAGTCCGAATGTCAGAAATACAATGATCAATGCGGTGTAGGCATAGAGATAGACCATGATGCCGTAGTCGCTGGGCGCTAACAAGTAGGTCAATAAGGGAGTCATCAACCAACTAATCATTTTTACTAAGATAGTACTGCCGCCGTAGAGGGCGCTGTCTTTAATCAGGGATTTTGTGGCTGTCATGCTGTTTAAAATAATGTTCCTTGCTGCACCTCGCGCGTCCGCCCCAGATGCGAATAAGCCAAAGGCGTGACCTCGCGTCCCCGCGGCGTCCGTTTCAAAAAGCCTTCTTTGATGAGGAAAGGTTCGTACACTTCTTCAATGGTGCCCGGGTCTTCTCCCAAAGCGGTTGCGATGGTGGTCAATCCAACCGGTCCGCCGCCGAATTTGTCGATGACGGTCAATAGGATTTTGTTGTCAATTTCGTCCAAGCCGTATTTGTCAATGTTGAGGGCTTCCAAGGCAAAGCAGGCGATGGCTTTGTCGATTTTCCCGTTGCCTTTCACTTGCGCAAAGTCACGGACACGGCGAAGCAGGGCATTGCAGATACGGGGCGTTCCGCGGCTTCGGGAAGCAATTTCGACGGCAGCGTCTTCTTCGCAAGGCACATCCAGAATTCCTGCCGATCGGTGGACGATGGACGTTAGGGTACTGATGTCATAGTATTCCAAATGGAGATTGATGCCGAAACGTGCGCGGAGGGGCGAAGTCAGCAATCCGCTTCGGGTCGTGGCGCCGACCAGGGTGAACGGCTCTAAATCAATTTGTATGGAGCGGGCGCTGGGGCCTTTGTCAATCAGGATATCAATGCGGTAATCTTCCATGGCGGAATACAGGTATTCCTCCACCACGGAACTTAAGCGATGGATTTCGTCGATAAAAAGGACATCGTTCTTTTCCAAGGATGTGAGAAGTCCCGCCAAGTCGCCGGGTTTGTCCAGCACGGGGCCGGACGTAATTTTGAATCCAACATTCAACTCGTTGGCAATGATGTTGGAGAGCGTGGTTTTCCCCAATCCGGGAGGGCCGTGCAACAAGACATGGTCGAGCGACTCGCCCCGCATCCGGGCTGCTTGCACGAAGATCCTCAGATTTTCGACAATCTTGTCCTGACCGCTGAAACTTTGGAAGGACAGGGGTCGCAAAGCATTCTCGAACTCTGTTTCTTTTTCATTTAACTGATTGGAGCGTATGTTATAATTATCCATGCGCCAAAGTTACGACTTTTCCTGCGAAATCGCATATTCCGATGATTCAATAAACACATTTATCCACGGATTACTTTCCGGTGAGCCTGCTAAATTGGAATTGTGCCAAAGGCTGGTGTAATCTCCGCCGTATTGTTTACATTCGTCAATCAGCATTTTAATCTTGATCAAAGCGATCTCAGGGGTGTATTTCAAGTGAAAGAGCAGGGTAGAATCCATCATAACCGTGGGGCGAATCAGTAAACGGCTGACTTCGTCTTTTTCCAAATCGTAGAACGGATAGGGAATGGATGTTCCCGACCGAAATCCGGACGCATGGGCAAATGCCAGACTGAAATCTTCTTTTATTCCGATGGAATCTAAAGCCTGAAAACTTTCAGGACTTTGTATTCTCAAAAAATGATATCTCGAATACTTAATTCTTCGATTCGTAATGGTTTCTAATTTCAATTTCTCGCTAAGCAAAAGCGTGGAATTATGTAATGCATAGTAAGAAGGATGCATGCCGATATGCGCTAAATCCATCGTTTTTAATCGCTTATAAAATTTTTTTGGCGAATACGCGGTTGAACGGCCTAATTTTCCCTTTTTCCCCAACAACACAAACAGAAAATACCTCCGCTGCCAATGTTTTTGATGCCAGTTTATTTGTTTTAAAGCAATCATATAAGGGTCTTCATTTAAATGAACGAGGACAGATACGCGTTCTTGGATTTTTTTCCATTTGCCTTTCAGTATATCCCGCAACGCTCCGCCTAACTGTTTAAACCAAGCTTTGTATCGGTATAAATAGGGGTGGTCAATATCGTAGGTGGGTACAAAACGGTATTGCCGGAGCTCGAAATCCGAGGTGTCATATCCTGCTTTTTGCAGTTCTTCCATCAATCCATACGCCCAGCGGTCGATGACAGGCGTTTCCAGGCAATCGTGTTGAAACAGCAGTGAATCCTGATGCCTGAATCGGGAATGCTTGTCCAATTGTTTCGGAAGATATTCTTCATACAGGCACAACAAATAAAGCGCGGCTGAAAATAAATCGAACGGAATATCGCCTTGTCCGGAATAAAAGAAGCAGAACAGTCCCCGCCATTCCGATACCTGAAGTTCCTCGAAGCGATGAATGCCGGTTTCAAACAGCAATCCTTGGGGAACAATTTGCAATCCGTGATTCAACACCGCATCGGAATAATTGATACAAGCGCCACTCTGTTGTGCAAAATATTCCCTGTCGGAAGTGAATTGAAATTCCGTGCCCAATATTCGCTTGAAAAGGTGTCCGGCTATGTATTCGAGCCGGTTTGTTTTTTGGGAAGTAGTATAAATGGTCAGCATATTTTTTTTATAAAAGTACATTTTTTCACCGCGTCAACGCCCCGCAAACCACCCGCTCAATCACTGCCGGGAAATGCCGGTACTCCAATTCATGCACCTTCGCGGCCACATCTTCCGGAGAATCGGCCGGCAAGACCGGACATTTGGCTTGAAAAATGATCAAGCCTTCATCATAATTTTCATTCACATAATGAATCGTAATGCCCGATTCCGTTTCCCGATGAGCTACCACCGCCTCGTGTACATGTGAACCGTACATGCCTTTTCCACCGAATTTCGGTAACAAAGCCGGATGAATATTGATGATTTTATTTGGAAAAGCCTGCAACAGATTGTCGGGAATTTTTAGTAAAAACCCGGCTAAAATAATCCAATCCACGGAATGTTGTTGCAATAGTTGCAATGCCTCCCCGTTTTCAAACCCGCTTTTGGAAATGGTATAAGATGGAATATTCAACTTTTTAGCCCGTTCGTGAATAAATGCCTCTGTTTTATTTGCCAAAATCAACGGAAATTCAACTTTTGGATGATGCTCAAAATATCGCACAATATTCTCGGCATTAGAGCCGGAACCTGAAGCCAACAAGGCTATCTTACAAGCTTTTACATTTTTCATTTTTTGATTTATCGATTCTGTTTTTTTGCACACAACAACGTTAAATGTGCAATTAATTCTTAAATTTCTTTTTTATTTCAGGAAAAATGCTTTCCTTTGCACCGCAAAATTAGCACTATTCTTTATATTTATTAATTAAAAAAGTTAAAATTTATGTCACAAGTTGCAGAAAGAGTTAAAGATTTGATTGCTGAAAATTTAAGTGTAGACAAATTAGCAGTAACTGACGAAGCAAGTTTCACTATTGATTTAGGAGCGGATTCATTAGACACCGTAGAGTTAATCATGGCGTTTGAAAAAGCATTTAACATGAATCCCATTCCGGATGATCAAGCACAATCTATCCAAACTGTTGCTGACGCAGTCAAATACATCGAAGTTCACGAAAACGAAGCAAACTAATCTTTTTTGTTGAGCTAAAATTATCCTTATGGAATTAAAAAGAGTAGTAGTAACGGGCTTAGGTGCCATTACACCCTTAGGTAACGATGTTGAAACAACATGGAAATCTTTGATTAACGGTGTAAACGGAGCTGGGCCCATTACTTTGTTTGACACCTCCAAATTCAAAACGCAGTTTGCTTGCGAAGTGAAGGATTTCGATCCGACGATTCACATTGACAAGAAAGAAGCAAAGAAGATGGACAGGTACGCACAATTCGCCGTAATAGCAGCCAAAGAAGCCATAGCAGATGCACGGTTAGTAGAAGACGCAAGTGTAATGAAAGAGACACCATCCGGCAAGCAACCGCTGGTTGACACCAATCGGGTAGGCGTTGTCTTTTCGTCCGGCATCGGAGGCATTGCAACCTTTGAACAGGAAGTGGGCAATTATTTCCAAAACGAAGATAAGGGTCCGCGATTGAATCCGTATTTTATTCCTAAAATGATCGGCGATATTGCTGCCGGACATATTTCCATTTTATATGGATTCAGAGGGCCTAATTACGGTATTGTTTCGGCTTGTGCTTCTTCTACCAACGGAACCGTTTCTGCATTCGACCTTATTCGATTGGGAAAAGCAGATGCGATTGTAACCGGCGGTGCGGAAGCAGCTATCACAGTAGCCGGCATTGGTGGATTCAATGCCATGCATGCCCTTTCTGTTCGCAACGATTCTCCTGAAACCGCTTCCCGGCCGTTTAGCGCGAGCCGTGATGGTTTCGTTATGGGAGAAGGGGGCGCTTGCCTCGTTTTGGAAGAACTGGAACATGCTTTGGCGCGTGGTGCAAAAATCTATGCCGAAGTAGTCGGCGGTGGCGCTTCGGGCGATGCCTATCATTTAACGGCTTCCCATCCCGACGGTATCGGCGCCATATTGGTCATGCAAAATGCGTTGGCGGATGCACACATGAAGCCTTCCGATATTGATTACATCAATGTACACGGAACTTCTACCCCCGTAGGCGATCCTTCGGAAGTAAAAGCCATCAAAGAAGTATTTGGAGAAAGTGCCTATAAGTTGAATATCAGTTCCACTAAGTCAATGACCGGACACATGTTGGGAGCGGCAGGCGCTGTCGAAGCGCTGGCTTGTATTTTAGCCGTGCAAAACGACATTGTTCCGCCAACCATCAACCATACTCCGGGTGATGACGATGCTGAAATTGATTACGACTTGAATTACACGTTTAATACAGCCGAAAAACGACCGGTGAGAGCCGCCCTTTCCAATACCTTTGGTTTTGGAGGACACAACGCTTGCATCATTGTCAAAAAATTTGTCAAGTAAACGGTGTTAAAGCCTATATTGAATCGGATAAATCTCTTTTTTCATGCGAATAAAGAGATTTGTTTTGCTTTATACCAAATCCTCGGATTCATTCCCAAAGACCTTTCACTGTACGAAGAAGCCTTGTTGCATCAATCTTCATCCCAAGAACAAAAAAACAAACATACCCGCTATCACAACAACGAGCGGTTGGAATTTTTGGGTGATGCCATTCTGAATGCCATCGTGGCCGAAATTGTATTTCAAAAATTTCCCGAACACAATGAAGGCTTTCTAACAAATACACGCTCCAAAATGGTGCAGCGGGAAAGCATGGATAAGATTGCCGTTGAAATGGGATTGCTGAGGCTTGTCAGACACTCCGCTATCATCAGTAAACAGAAAAATCATATCGGGGGAAATGCTTTGGAGGCATTTATCGGCGCTATTTATTTAGATCAAGGTTATCGCAAAACCCGGCAATTTATCGAAGACAGAATCATACATCCCTATATCAATCTGGAAGAATTGGCAAAAAAAGAAGTCAACTTCAAATCCAAATTGTTGGAATGGTGTCAAAAAAACAGAGTGGAGATGCGTTTTGAAATTAACCGGAAATCCATTGATCATGAACACAATCTGATTTTTTACACACAAGCTTTACTCAACGAAGTGGGCGCAGGCACTGGTTCCGGAAGTTCCAAGAAAGAAGCCCATCAGAAAGCTGCCGAGATGAGTTTGCAAATGATTAAAACAAATACAGAATTTGTCCGGGAAATATTAGCTGCGAAGCCGCCGGTCAATACTCCGGCAAATCAGGCTACCGAGCAAAGCGCCGATGACATCGAAGAGGAAATCCATCCAATCGCCACTCCGTGTGGTGGTTAAATATTCCTGCATAATTTCAATCAAGCCGCTGAGTGCGACAGGAAAAAGGAATGACCCTAAGGCAATTCGCACCGCACCGGTCTTTTTTTTCAAATACGCCGTATTATCGAAAAAGACGATTCCCGATAAGCCTAAAAACATGAGGAAATGGACTAATTTATCTATATTAGTCATCGGAAGATCCATCTGTACTTGAGGCGGATTTATGAAACAAAGAACCAGTATCACTATACAAAAGAGGATACTTATACAGTATTTTTTGAGTGTTGGAAGAATCATAATGCTTGTAATAAATGATGGGTTAAACTGCTTGCTCCGATGCGGAAATAGTCGGGTGTCAGCCATGCTTCGCCCAGAATTTCTTTCACAATCGTGTAATATTGCACGGCTTCCTGTGCGGTGCGAATGCCGCCTGAAACTTTGATGCCGACTTTGCGATGATTCAATTGATCATATTCTTTTATTGCTTCACACATCACGTAAACGGCTTCTGGCGATGCTCCGGAATAGACTTTTCCGGTTGATGTTTTGATGAAATCGGCTCCCGAATACATCGACAAGATGGATGCCTTTTTGATGTTGCCGGCTGTTTTCAGCAAACCGGTTTCCAAAATGACTTTCAACCGGGTGTCCCGGCAAGCATCCTTTATTTCGATGATTTCGTCGCAAACTTCTTCCAAATTGTTGTCGAGAAACTCGCCGCAATTCAGCACGGTGTCGATTTCGTTAGCGCCATCGGCTATGGCCAAAGAGGCTTCCGCTATTTTTATTTCCATAAATGTTTGCGATGACGGAAATCCACCTGCCACTGAAGCAATTTTGACATCGGCACGCAAGGCTTCTTTTACCGTTGATACGAAATTGGGATAGACGCAGATGGCGGCTACATTGCCCATATCGGTGCGGGAGCCATCGAAATCATTCACTTTTTCCACAAATTTCCAGATATTTTCTTTTGAGTCTTCCGATCCCAAGGAAGTCAAATCAATACAGGAATATAAAAATTTCAATACTTCCGGCCTGAGATTTTCGCTCGTTTTGCCGATGATTTCGGCGGTTTTCCGGCTCACGTCTCCGTCTTGGAGATTCAAATTAAATTTATGTAATACTTCTTCGTATTTACTCATGTTTTTGTTTGATTATTTCAACAACATTTTTTCCGCCACATCAGTTGCCTGAGCCTGTCCCCGCAATTCAGC
Source organism: Candidatus Symbiothrix sp. (assembly GCA_031284765.1). Taxonomy (GTDB): domain Bacteria; phylum Bacteroidota; class Bacteroidia; order Bacteroidales; family Azobacteroidaceae; genus Azobacteroides. The sequence goes on along the minus strand of JAITXK010000138.1, from coordinate 7,541 downwards.
CACCAATGTCAAAGCAAAATCAACTACAGCGCCCGGTCCGCGTCCGGTAATAATATTGCCGTCTTTCACGACGTTTTCTTTGAGAACCGTTGCTCCGTGCAGATAGTCTTCGTAGCCGGGATAGACGACCGCCTTTTTCCCTTGCAATACATTCAATTCTCCCAAGACCAAGGGAGCGGCGCAGATGGCGGCAATGTATTTGCCGTTGGCAGCATAGTGTTTCAAGAGGGATTTAAAGCCTGCATGTTCGTTCAGATTTTTAGCGCCGGGCATTCCGCCGGGCAATATTAAGATTTCGCCGGACGAGAAATCGATTTCATCAAACAAGGCGTCGGCGATTACCGGAATGCCGTGTGCTCCTGTAACTGTTGGGTGATTACTAATGGATATGGTAGTCACGTCCAATCCGCCGCGGCGCAGGATGTCAATGGTGGAGACGGCTTCAATTTCTTCAAAACCTTCTGCTAAAAAAAGGAAAACGCTCATTTCAATGTATATTTATAGGTGATTGTTCCCGTCTGATTATTCGTTCCGTTCATTATCGTAAACTTATTTTTCTTTGCTGCATCAATAGCAGATTTGCGCATCCGGATGTCGTCGATATTCGTGCCTCGCAAGCGGACGGTGGCCTGAATAACATTTCCTTGCGGATTAACCGTAATTTCGACCACAATCGTACCTTCCTGCACTATTGATTCTTGAGAAGGAGTGATGAGGGTGTTGGAACCGGAAAGTCCCCGTCCTTGCAAATCAAATGTGCCCGAGCCTCCTACGCCGGCATAAGAGCCTGTAGGTGCATTTCCTTGCGGGCTGCCTTGATTGCCGGACCCGGAAGCGGCTGTGCCTTCACTCGTGGAGGAGGAATTGCCTTTGCCGAAAGCATTGGCCATGGTTTGATTTATCAATTCTTTTTCCCGTTTTTCTTGTTCCAAACGGCGTTTCTCGGCTTCTTTGCGGGCTTGTTCGGCTTTCCGTTCTTTTTCTTTAGCGGCATCAACGGCAGCGGTTTGTTCTGTATTTTGGGTGATGACGGCGGGATTGGGTGTGGGGGGTACGGGTTCCGGAATAATTTCAGGGGTGGGTTCTCCAATTTCCGGATTGTTGCTCAATTCGGCCGGTTCTTCCGCGCCGAAAGCCCAGTCAACGGTTCCGAAATTGACCGGAATACCGGATTCTTCCGCCCGGATTTCTGTCCGTAAAAACAAAACCGACAACAGCAGAATCAGTATCAGACTGATCAAGACCGATCCAGTAAATCCATATAGTTGTTCTTTTGTCAATTTCATTTCGGTCGTGTTACCAACATCATTTTTAAATTATTCTGATTTACTACATCCATTACCCGGATCACTTCAGAATATGGAATCGTTTCATCGGCATAGAGGGCGACATACATTTCGTTGTCCTGTGCGAACCCTTTCTGCAAAAAGGGAACAATGTCTTCGAATACCACCTGCACTTCCCGTTGATTGCCGAGAGCGATAAAATAATCCAAATTTTTGTCAATCGTTACCCGTGCCAGAGGCTTGGTCATCGTTTGCTGCGTACTTTGAGGCAACACCACTTTAATCGCATTGGGTGTAACCAGCGTGGAGGTAATCATGAAGAATATGAGCAGCAAAAAAATCATATCCGTCATGGAGGCCATGCTGAATTCCACAATTGTTTTTTTTCTTCTTTTGATAGCCATTGTTATTCTTTTGCCGGTTCGTTCAATAAATCCATGAAATCCATGGTGCGTAATTCCATTTTGGTAATCACGCCATCCACTTTAGCCGTTAAATAATTGTAGGCGAGCAAGGCGGGAATGCCGACAGATAGTCCGGCAACCGTGGTAACCAAAGCCTGATAAATACCCGACGACAACAAAGCGATATCGACTGCACTACCGGCATTGGCCATATCGAAAAAGGCGCGAACCATACCGGTTACCGTACCGAAAAAGCCCAACATCGGCGCAATGGCAGCGGTTGAGGCAATCCACGGGAAGCCTTTTTCCAATTTGGCTACTTCAATACTTCCCACGTTTTCGATCGAAACCAGAATATCATTCATCGGACGGTCCAAGCGTTGGATGCCTTTTTCAATCATGCGGGCATAAGGCGTATTTGTTTTTTTGCACAATTTCTCGGCGGTTTTAATATTGCCTTCGTGAATATAATCCTTGATTCTATCCATGAATGTATCGTCTTCCCTGGCGGCCTTGGAAATGACTAAAAAACGTTCAATAAAAATGCCGGCGGCAATCATAAACAAAACAACAATTGGAATCATGACCCACCCGCCTTTGATGGCAAGGTCTAAAATATTCATTTGAACTTCGGTAGGTTGAGGGGTGGAAATTGCTTCTACAGCCGTCAAAACGGGTGCCGAACCCTCTTGAAAAAAAAGTAATAGACTCATATTTGTAATTTCTAAATATAAATAGCTAAATTTGTATGCTCTTACAGCAAAATCAGAATACAAAAGTAGTTTATTTTACTTGAATATGACAACAATGTTTAGTAAAGAATTCTTAACAAGTAATTATAGTGCACTTATAGATAAGTTGCAAGGAGATAATAGAATGGGCAACGAAGGCGCAACGATTGTTTTGGAAATGAATCCCGAAAATTACCTGTTGTCGCATATCGCCCATTTGATAGAACAAAATAATGCCCAATTATTGAATGCTGTTTCTCTGTTGGAAAACGGCAGGCAAATTGTTGTGTTGAACATTGATGCGGAAGACGCCACGAATGTCATCCGGAGTTTAGAACGTTTTGAGTATAATGTGATTGATTGCCGTCAAAAACAGCAGCTGACCGATGAAACCATGCAAAAGCGTTTAGACGAATTAATCTACTATCTGGAATTATGAGAATCGGAATATTCGGAAGCAATTATCAGTCCGGAAAACACAATTCCGTAAAAGAGCTTTTCGACCGTTTGAAAGAAAACAATGCGGAGATATGGGTCGAGAAGCATTTCTACGCCTATCTGTCGGAAGCATTTGCCTTTACTCCTTCCATTACCGGACTAATCGAAGCGGAGAACTTTTCCATGGATTTGGTGTTCAGTCTGGGAGGCGACGGCACCTTTTTGCAGACAGCCGCGCGGGTCGGCCGCCAAAACATTCCCATTCTGGGAATCAACATGGGTCGGCTGGGATTTTTGGCCGACATCAGTCCCCTCGAAATCAATGAAACCATAGACGAGATTTTCAACCAACAATACCGCATCGAAGCAAGGAGTTTGCTGCAAATGGAATCGCCTGTAAACCCGGGCATATTTCATTATGCCTTGAATGAAATTGCGTTTCTGAAACGCGATACGTCTTCCATGATTGCCGTTTATACCTATCTCAATGATGTGTTTCTAACCGAATATCTGGCGGATGGCTTATTGATTGCAACGCCCACTGGTTCAACGGCGTACAATCTAAGTGTGAACGGCCCGATTATTATCCCGCAATCCAATAATTTTGTGTTGAGTCCGGTTGCGGCGCATTCGCTGAATGTACGTCCGCTGGTCATACCCGAAGATTACAAAATCCGGTTGGAAGTTGAATCGCGCAGTAAAAACTTTTTGATTTCATTGGATGGACGTTCGGAAGTGTTTCCGTCGGGAAGCGAACTCAATGTACAGAAAGCCGGTTTCAATATTCAGATAATTAAACGATTGCATCAGGATTTCTACACCACTTTGCGCAACAAGTTGATGTGGGGAAGCGATGCCCGAAAAATAAACGAATAACCCATAAAAATATTTTTTATGAACAATCATGGATTTCTCAGAGTGGCCGCCGCCATTCCCGAACTTAAAGTAGCAGATTGTGAATTTAACGCACAGCAAATCCAGCAATTGATTATTGAAGCCGACCAACAGGATGTGAGCATTGTTTGCTTCCCCGAATTGTCCATCACCGGCTACACTTGCGGAGATTTGTTTTTACAACAGACACTCATCCAAGCCGCGGAACAAGCAGTGGAAAACCTTTTAGAAGAAACTCAAGACTTGTCCATTTGCTTTATCATCGGCGTTCCGGTGGAAGAAAACAGCAAGTTATACAACTGCGCCCTTATTTGCCAAAGCGGACAAATTCACGGCATCGTTCCGAAAACCTGTCTTCCGAATTACTCCGAATTTTATGAAAAGCGTTGGTTTGAACCTTTTCAAAACGACTTGGACACCCGCAAAGAACAAATTGACGGAACTAAATTTCCGGTTGCGATGTATCTTGACCATATCGTTCCGTTCAGTTCGGACATCTTGTTCGGTTGGGATGGATTCTATTTTGCAGTGGAAATTTGTGAGGATGTCTGGTCGGTAATTCCGCCCAGTTCGCACCATGCGATGAATCAGGCGAGCCTGATTTTCAATCTTTCGGCCAGTCCCGAACTGATTGGCAAACAGCAATATGTCAAATCGTTGTTGAGTCAGCAATCGGCGCGTTGCCACGCCGGATATGTGTATGCCGGAGCCGGTTTCGGTGAATCTACGACCGATTTGGTATATGCGGGCAATGCTTATATTTACGAAAACGGCAAGTTATTAGCCGAATCACAACGCTTTCAATTCCAATCGCAACTGATTGTCAGCGAAATTGATTTTGAATTGTTGGCAGCGGAACGGCAAAAAAACACCTCTTTCATCTCCAAACCCTGCCAGCCAACCTACCAGGCAGTTCCTCTCGAATTGAGCAGCGAAGCAGAATATCAATTGAGCCGTAATATTGCGCCCTACCCATTTATTCCCGCAACGGAGAATTACAGCGCCTCTTGCGAAGAAATTTTTTCCATTCAAGTGGCGGGATTGGCCAAACGCATCCTTCACACCTGTTGCAAATCCATGGTGGTGGGCATCTCGGGTGGAGTAGATTCAACTTTAGCCCTTTTGGTCTGTGTAAAAACCGCCGACAAATTGGGCTTGTCGCGCAAAAGCATTTGCGGGGTAACTATGCCGGGTTATGGAACCAGCGACCGCACGTATCAAAATGCACTGCATTTGATGCAATCGCTGGGTATTACCCACAAAGAAATCAATATTATTCCCGCCTGCGAACAGCATTTCAAAGACATCAGCCACGACCCGAAACAGTATGACGTCACCTATGAAAACACGCAGGCCCGCGAACGCACCCAAATTTTGATGGATTTGGCCAATCAACAAAACGGCCTTGTCATCGGCACCGGCGACCTGTCGGAATTGGCCTTGGGATGGGCAACTTACAACGGCGACCAGATGTCAATGTATGGCGTAAATTCGGGGATTCCCAAAACCCTGGTGCGCCACTTGATTAAATGGGTAGCGGAAACGCAAATGGATCCGCAAAGCAAATCCCCGTTGATAGATATTATCGAAACGCCTGTCAGCCCCGAACTATTGCCGGCGGACAAACAAGGCAAGATGACTCAGTTTACCGAAGACGTGGTTGGCCCGTATGATTTGCACGATTTTTTTCTGTATTACACTTTACGCTACGGCTTTTCTCCGTCCAAAATTTATTATCTGGCCCAATATGCTTTCGAGGATGTTTTAGAAAATGCCGTGATTCGCAAGTGGTTGGAAGTTTTTTTCCGTCGCTTTTTCAGCAACCAGTTCAAACGCTCGTGTATGCCCGATGGGCCGAAAGTCGGTTCGGTTAATTTATCTCCCCGCGGCGATTGGCGGATGCCGAGTGATGCAAGCGCCAATTTGTGGCTGAAGGAAATTAGTTCGTTGGAGGATTGATTTGTGGAAAATATACAGACAGTCCATACTTTAATGGATTGTCATCTATTGAATTTTTTTTGATGTTTGGTCTGACTTTTTCCCCTAAAAACAATTTGTTTGGTCAGACTTTTTCCGAAAAACAGGCTTTGTTTGGTCAGACTTTTCTCCTTTTTTTGTTATCTTTGCAAAAAAATAAAGTGACCTTATGAGCAAAAAATATATTAAAAGACATATAGACAGCTATTTATATGAATGGAAACAATCTGTTTCTCGCAAACCTTTACTGCTTCGCGGAGCGCGACAAATAGGAAAATCTTCATCGGTAAGAGAATTGGCCAAGCAGTTTGACTATTTTATAGAAGTGAATTTCGAGAAAGACGATGAGGAATTCCACGTAAAAGAGGTCTTTAAAAAAGGTTTGTCGCCTAAACGGATAGGCGAAGAACTGTCGGTTATCTATCACACTCCGATAGTGGAGGGTCGTACTTTGCTATTCTTCGATGAAATTCAAGCTTGTATTCCGGCTATTTCATCGTTGCGTTTTTTTTACGAAGACATGCCTGAATTACATCTGATTGCGGCAGGTTCATTATTGGAGTTTGCATTGGAAGAATTGCCCTCTTTTGGCGTTGGACGCATACGGTCATTGTTCATGTATCCGCTTTCATTTGATGAGTATTTACGGGCAATGGGGTTTGAGGCAATGGCGGATGCAATAAAAAAATCTTCTCCGGAACAACCGTTATCGGAAGTATTGCATCATCGTTGTTTACATCATTTAGTCCGGTTTATCACGATTGGTGGAATGCCCGAAGTGGTGGCTACATACTCACAAGGAGGCTCACTTTTGGACTGTCAAGCGATTCTCGATGATTTGATGCTCGCCTTTTACGATGATTTTGCCAAATACAAAGCACGTGTTTCTACTTCCAGATTGCGCGAAGTGTTTTTATCGGTGACGGAACAAACGGGGAACAAGTTTATTTATTCTCGTGCCTCGCAAACCACTAAACATGAACAGATAAAAGAAGCCATAGAGTTGTTGTCGCTCGCAGGGCTTGTTCATCCGGTTATTCATACTGCTGCAAATGGCATCCCACTTGGGGCGGAAGTCAATCCAAAAATCCGGAAATACTTGATTTTCGATACGGGTATTTTGCAACGGTTTCTTCGATTAGATATATCCCAAATATTGCTTGGAGAAACACTTGAGCAAATCAACAAGGGTGCTATCGCGGAATTGTTTGCCGGATTGGAAATCCTCAAAGCCGCTCCTTGCAATTACCCTTCACAACTATACTATTGGCAACGCGAACAACGCGGTAGTCAGGCGGAGGTGGATTATGTGATACAGCAAGGTGCCCACATTGTCCCAGTGGAAGTAAAAGCCGGCACAAGGGGCGCAATGCAAAGCCTTTCGATTTTTATGTCCGAGAAGAAAACACCATTTGGCATCCGGTGTTCGTTGGAAAATTTTGGTTTGCTGCCCAATATTCGCATTTATCCATTGTATGCTGTTTCGCAATTAGTGTAGCAATAAAATAGGCAAGCTATTTCACCTCACTCCCCGGCAAGACCTCTTTCCCCGGCTGAATAACGGCCAATGTTCCATCCGCATTTTCAGCCGAAAGAATCATGCCCTGCGATTCGATGCCTTTGATGGATCGCGGTGCTAAATTGGCAATGAAGCAAATGTTTTTGCCGACCAATTCTTCGGGTTGATACTGGCCGGCAATGCCTGAAAGGATGGTGCGCCCGCCTAAACCGTCATCAATTTTGAATTGCAGTAATTTATCGGCTTTCGGCACTTTGGTACATTCCAGGACTTTGCCCACGCGAATATCCAA
>JAITXK010000126.1 GCA_031284765.1 Candidatus Symbiothrix sp. | reverse complement strand
ATAACGCAAAAAAGCAAAGGACAAATAAACAGAAATTTTTAAAAGTTGATCGATCTTTCAATGCAAGAGCAAAAATGGGTGCTGAGAGTGCAAAAAGAGGAACTTGCAAACGAGTTATCCATGGTTGCCATGGGATACAAAAAGCAAACATTCCCCAAGAACCTAATACAATCAGCATATATTTTTTACTGTTTTTATTACGAAACGATAAAACAACCGTTATGATAATTAGTAATAAATGGAAAGTATTCGACACAGAGTCCTCATGAAAAGGCAACGTTCCTCCAAGATGGCTTATCCAACCTCTGCCGGAATAAATGTATGGGATTCCACATGGATAGATTGTTTTATCGACATTTTCCAACACCACTGTAAATTCATTGGAATAATAAGGAACAGGGAATGGAATATTCGCATAAATATCAGACAAAGCGGTTATAAAAAATGATTGTACCGAAAAATTGGATGCCGTACCTTCTGGCACACCCAATATATCATTGAAAGCGATATAATTTCTAATATAGTGAGGCGTATTAAGTATTAAACATATCGATGCTGCCACAAAAGCTTTGGCTAATCGATTTCGATACTTCCTTAAACTTATTATTGCAAAAATAATTACAAAAGGAAACGCAATCGAATATGCCGTTCCTTTCGTGAGAATTGCCAAACCAAGAGCAATTCCAAAATCAATACTTTGCCGCAATGTACCCTCTTTTTTCCAAGCTAATAAACGTTCCGCCAAACAAACTATCCAAAAGGCTTCAACGAGATCGGTTTGTGTGCTTGATGCTTGCAAAATAGCCATAGGTACTGTTGCGAAAAATAGCATTGTTGCTATCTGCATTGTTTTATTTAAACCTAAGCGACTTGCAATTTTCGAAACAACGATAATCGTTCCCAGGAAAGCGCCCCATTGAACAAGATTCATCAACCAGTCACCGCCTGATAACACTCTTCCATGCATAATAACCATTTCTGCAAATGGAGCAAGGATCACCTGACGTGTAATTGATGTATAATCATGGTTCAGACTTTTGTTTTGCAACCAATGTTCTATTTTTGGCAAATGATATGTTTGAGAATCCCAATTGTTTGGCGGATAAACAACTGCTATAAAAAAGGTTACAAATAAGATAAATCCTAAAAAAAAATATTCCCAACGTATTGAGAAAGTGGATAATTTTGACCGTAAGAATACTTTCTCTCTGTGTTTATAAAAGAGAAACGACAACAAACATACATCATAACCTATCCATCCACACAATATGCCTGTAAAATCAAGCATTTTAAAGTAACTTAGTAATTCGGTTAAACTCCATACGACAACACCACAATAAAGGGCACTAGAGATAAAAGAACTTCGCCAATCCTTCTTTGTAGATAAATACACCAATCGCCACATTATGATAAAATGGAGTAAACCAAATGAAAAAACGCTCGTGTTTACTAATAAATGATGAATCATAGCAATAAAACTTAATCTTATAAATACAACGATCTTAAATAATTTATAAAAATTTGATGCTGCAAATTTACAAAATATTTTTAAAAAATTGGCAAAATAGTAAAGTTAATTCGACCTACTAGAGGGATACATGAGTAGTTACCACGAAATATACAAACTTTAAAAAATCTTAATATTTTAAGATAAATGTATTTGATAATGAAATATTTGCGTACCTTTGGCAAACTAAATTGAAATAACATTCACATTAATAATATATAAGACTAATTGAAATTATGAAACTTTCTATAATTATTCCAGTTTATAATGAAGAACAGACGATTCATCTTATTTTGGATAAAATATTGTCTGTTAAATTGATTGGAGATTTTGAAAAAGAAATAATCATCGTGAATGATTATTCTGCTGATGCTACTGCCGAAACTATAGAACTATATATCAGTCAACATCCGAAGCAAGATATAAAATTGTTTAGTCAACCAAAAAACATGGGTAAGGGCGCTGCCCTTCACAGGGGTATTGCAGAGGCTACAGGGGATTATATTATTATTCAGGATGCAGATCTCGAATATGATCCGGAAGAGTACAATATTTTGTTGAAACCGGCTTTGGATGGATTTGCAGATGTCGTTTATGGTTCCCGTTTTTCGGGTGGAAATGCTCATCGCATCTTGTTTTTCTGGCATTCGATAGGAAATAAATTTCTGACGTTTGTTTCAAATATATTTACCAATCTGAATTTATCTGACATGGAAACCTGTTATAAACTGTTCAAATCAGCCATTATTAAAGGTATGGAATTAAAAGAAAAGCGTTTTGGATTTGAACCGGAAGTGACTGCCAAGATAGCCAAAATACCTAAAATAAGAATCTATGAGGTAGGTATTTCTTATTATGGAAGAACTTATGAAGAAGGGAAAAAAATAGGATTTAAAGATGCTTTCAGGGCTGTTTTTTGTATGATGAAATATTCTATTTTACCAAAATAAAATCCGATTTAATTTATTTTTATGAATGATTTTTGTTATGTAGGTGCGGAAACATTGGAGATAATGGCAGGTGCAGAAAAGTATAATGCTTATCTTGAGAGATTAGTGTTGAAATATATAGAATCAGGGAAGAGTGGCAACATAACGGTTTTGGATATTGGCGCCGGAATAGGAACTTTTGCGAAAAAAATAAGTACAAAAGGCTATCAAGTTCATTGTATTGAACCGGATTTACAACAAAGCGAACAAATAAAAGAACTTGGACTATTGGTGGATACATCCATTGAAAATATTGACAATAACTCTGTTGATTTTATTTATTCCTTGAATGTCCTTGAACATATCGAGAATGATGAAGAGATATTCAAAGTGTGGACTGGGAAACTTAAACAGGATGGCTCTATTTTGATTTATGTTCCTGCATTTAATGTGTTATATTCGTCCTTTGACAAATCAGTCGGACATTTTAGAAGATACAGGAAAAGCCGACTTATTGAAATTTTGAAAGAAGCCGGTCTTTGTATAGAAGAAGTAAGATATGCTGATACTATCGGTTTTTTTGTTTCGCTGCTTTATAAATGGATAAATAAAGGCAATGGTAAAATAAATAAAAATTCATTGAAATTTTACGATAAATACCTGTTTCCATTTAATCGATTATTTGATTTTCTTTTTTCAAAATATATAGGTAAGAATGTATTTGCTGTAGGAAAACGGATATAATATTGTTCGGCAGGAAGAAGAAAACCATGCTTATCCCTATCTACAGGAATTAGCAACGGATGTAGCATCTTTTTCCCTTGCTCTGCCTACGCCGTGCAAGGGAAAATTAAAATAATTTTTCACAATAAAAGCAATATAATTCACTAAAAAAGATTAATTTGCAGAATCATAATACAAAAAGCAACAAAATGAAAAAACTGTTTTTAATCTTGTTCTCGATTTTAGTATCCCTTCCTGGAATGGCATCGGCAGATGTGCCAAGCAGTAAAATTATTATTTACAGAGAACCCTCTTTTCAAGGTTCTCTGGTATCGTTCAATGTATTTATAAACGATACATTATGTGCCAAGTTAAAAAATAATTCGTATTACGAGTATGATTGTGTTCCGGGAAGCTATGTAGTAAGTATTGATAACAATTCTAATGCAAGCATCTATTTGAAGGTAGAAGAAGGACGTGATTATTATCTTCGCTTCGGGCTGGTTATGGGACTTTGGATCACTACTCCCGAACTGATTTTGGTTGACAACACGTTCGGTGAAAGAAGTCTGAAACGCTCGGATATGAAACAAATAGAAACCATTTCTGCTTCGTATGTTGCTCCTAAAAGCAGAATTGGAGTTCATTTGGGTGGTGGCGGCGGCTTCAAACAAGTGCTTAAAATCCCGATTGTCTCTAACAATGGAAGAGAGAGCACATCGACTTTGAGCTTTGGCGGCGGCTTTGCTATTGGAGCGGAATACGGTCGCGAATTGACGAAATATTTCGATTTGGCGATCGGGCTGGATTATCAGGTTAGCTCGCTAACGCCTACAGTAGAAGATATAACTTTCAATTTTAGCAGAGGAGTCGTTTCGGCTACACCATCAGTCACCATACCTATCGGAAAGCAAGGCGACATGAGTCTTAAAATAGGTCCCGGATTGGACGTCTATTTTGGTAATAAATTAAAAATTGCAGATAAGGATGGAGCTATGGATTACATGCGAGATACATGGCATTATCAATCAACGCTCGGATACCATGCCAAAGCTGTCGTTGAAATCAGACTATCCGATATATTTTCCGGCAATTTTGCGCTTCGTTTCTATAATGTCGATTATAAATTCGATAAATCAGGAACATATTATCCTTATAACACCAGCAAGTTATATGCCCCCAGTGGTGCAGGAATTGATTTGACGATAGGAATCTTTTATCATTTTTAATTATCGCCGGCAGAGAAATCGTACGTGTGTAGTCGTGCCTGTTTTGCTTTTTCGTTTGATGGAAACAATCAACATCTTTAATTTGTTTTCTAAAAAGAAAAACTGTAATTTTGTACGATCTTTAAGATTGTAATAGGTAATATCATTAATCAAATTAATTAAAAAATGGCAAATTTAGATTTAAGCAAGTATGGCATTTCCGGAACACCGGAAATTGTTCACAATCCGTCGTTTGATGTGCTCTTCAACGAAGAAACAAAACCGGAACTGCAAGGTTTTGAAAAAGGACAAGTTACCGAACTTGGCGCTATTAACGTAATGACAGGCGTTTATACCGGTCGTTCTCCCAAAGATAAATTCTTTGTAAAGGACGAAACCACCGAAAATACGGTTTGGTGGACTTCCGATGAATATAAAAATGACAACAAGCCCGTCAGCAAGGAAACTTGGGCGGCATTGAAAAAATTGGCTGTCAGCGAATTATCCAATAAAAAATTGTTTGTTGTCGATACTTTCTGCGGAGCGAACGAAAATACCCGTTTGAAAATACGCTTCATCGTGGAAGTGGCTTGGCAAGCGCATTTCGTGACCAACATGTTCATCCGTCCGACAGATCAGGAATTGGCTAACTATGGTGAACCTGATTTCGTGGTAATGAACGCTTCCAAGGCAAAAGTGGATAATTTCAAAGAACTCGGCTTGAACTCCGAAACGGCTGTCGTTTTCAACCTTACCGAAAAAGTGCAAATCATTTTGAACACCTGGTACGGCGGCGAAATGAAAAAAGGCATGTTCTCTTACATGAACTACTTGTTGCCCCTGAAAGGCATGGCTTCGATGCACTGCTCGGCCAATACCGATTTGCAGGGTAAAAACACCGCTATCTTCTTCGGTTTGTCGGGAACAGGCAAAACCACTCTTTCCACCGACCCAAAACGCTTGTTAATCGGCGATGACGAACACGGTTGGGACGATGAAGGCGTATTCAACTTTGAAGGCGGCTGCTATGCAAAAGTAATCAACCTGAGCAAAGAAGCCGAACCCGATATTTTCAATGCCATCCGTCGCGATGCTTTGTTGGAAAATGTTACTGTGGATGCAAACGGCAAAATCGACTTCAACGACAAATCGGTTACCGAAAACACCCGCGTTTCTTATCCCATCAATCACATTCAGAATATTGTTAAACCGGTTTCAAAAGCAGGTCCCGCAGAAAAAGTGATTTTCTTGTCGGCCGATGCTTTCGGCGTGTTGCCTCCGGTTTCTATTTTGACTCCCGAACAAACGCAATATTATTTCCTTTCCGGTTTTACCGCTAAACTGGCAGGTACGGAACGCGGAATCACTGAACCGACTCCTACATTCTCGGCTTGTTTCGGCGCAGCGTTTTTGTCGTTGCACCCAACTAAATACGGCGAAGAATTGGTGAAGAAAATGCAAAAATCAGGAGCAAAAGCCTATCTGGTAAATACCGGTTGGAATGGAAGCGGCAAACGCATCTCCATCAAAGACACGAGAGGCATCATTGATGCAATCCTGGATGGTTCGATCGACAAAGCTCCTACAAAAACAATTCCGTATTTCAGCTTTGAAGTACCCACCGCATTGCCGGGAGTGGATCCGAAAATCTTAGACCCGCGTGATACTTACACTGCTGCCGCTCAATGGGACGAAAAAGCGAAAGATTTGGCAGGACGTTTCATCAAAAACTTCTCCAAATTTACGGGTGCTGCTACCGGTAAAGCCTTGGTAGAATCCGGTCCGAAATTGTAATCAAGTCAGACTTTAAAAACGAAGAACCCCAAAAGTGAGTTGAACAACTTTTGGGGTTCCTTTTTTTGCAACAGTCTTTTTATTTTTTCGAAGCAGCGTCTTTCGCTTCCTGAATCATTTTTGCGTTCGGAAGAATATAAACTTCCACCCGGCGATTCAATGCTTGAATACCTTTTGCATCTTCAGTCGCAATCGGTTGAGAAGAACCTAAGCCTTGAGTAGTCAAACGGCTGGCAGTTACGCTTTTAGTTTCCAGAAACGCTTTTACCGAATCAGCTCTTTTTTGCGATAGAGGAACATTTATTTTATCTCCACCTTGACTGTCGGTGTGACCAACAATTTGAACGTCTGTATCAGGATTCGATGCCAAAGAATTGGCAAATTGGGTTAATGCTGTTCTGGAAGCATCACTCAATGTGCTGGAACCTGATTTGAAAAGAATACCTGAATCGAAAGTTACTTTGATCGCTTGCCCATCATTAATAGACTCAACCTGAGCATCTTTGATCGCTTCCAGTTCTTTCTTTTGTTTGTCCATTTTGTTGCCGATTAAAGCGCCTGCGCCACCTCCGACAACAGCGCCAACACCTGCGCCCCAAGCTGCACCTTTGCCTCCATTGATCAAAGCGCCAATGCCTGCACCAATTGCTGCACCTGCACCGGTGCCGATTCCTGTACCTTTTACTGTGTTGCTTGCGTTACATCCTGAGAACACGATGGCAACACACAATAATAAACTCGCGAATAAATTTACCTTTTTCATTGAAATTAAATTATTAAAATTGTTAGATTTATATTAGTCCTTTATACAACAAATACCTTGCCACTATGCTCGAAATATTATTCAGGAATCGTTAAAGTATCCGAATAAGCTGCTTCGGCTGCCAAAACGAGACAAATTTCTTCTTCCGAAAATGCGCCTATCTCATCTTTTTTTGCTTGCTGAATGATGAAGTGAATCAATTCCTGTTCTTCTTTTTCTTCATCATCATCAGCCAACCAATCGCGTTTTTCGTAAAACTCACAAATTACATCCAGGATGTAGTAAAGATCGTCGTCACTAAAACGACTTTTTAATTCCTGTGGAAGCGCGTTTTGCATACACTTTACTGCTGCTTCGTCATCGTATTCAAACATCATTCTTTATTTTTGTCAACTATTATTTTGTTCTGTCTCTGCGGGCTTGACTCGCAGACAGGTCTTATTCTGCTTTTGCTTCCTCTTTTGCGTTGTCTTCCGCTTTTTCGATGCTGAAATCGGTTAATCCTTCTTGAACCAATAAATTATACCAGGTCATGATTTTTTTGATGTCGGATGGATACACACGCTCACGATCGAATTGAGGAAGAATGGTTTCAAAATAGGTTTTCAGTGCATCGGGAGTGATAGATTTGTCAAATTCAATGGCATTTCCGTTTTCTTTTTCCTTGATGCTGCTGAGAACGGTTGCCAACGGAACTTCTTCTTCACTCGTGTAAATCGAAATATCGCCTAACGATATGACTTTATCGCGCATATACACCGGTCCGCGCTTGTGATCAAGCAACGATTCGGCAATAAACATATTTTTTCCTTGTAAAATTAATTTGAAAAGGCCGGGCTTACCGGAAATGGATAAAATTTCTTTTAGCATAATCTTTTTTTTTCGTTTCAAGCACAAAATTAAACAAAATCTTGTGATTCTATCCGTTTTAACAAACTTTCAACTTGTGGAATCAATGCTTGTTCATTATCATTGATTAGAATATAATCCACTAAATCGCTACGCATTGTATCTGACATTTGACGGTTGATTCGGTTTAAAATCTCTTCTCTATTTAGATTGTTTCTTTTTTGTGTACGCTGAATTTGCTTATCCAAAGGGGCTGACACATTGATAGTTACATCAACAAATCGAGCCAAACCGGATTCAAATAAAATAGCCGACTCTATACCTGCCAGTTTGCAGTCGGAATGAGCCGTTTTCCATTCCAAAAAATCTTCCTGCACGGCGGGATGAATGACCGAATTAACGAAAGCCAAAGCGTCCGAATCATTGAAAATCAATGAAGCCAACAGAATCCGGTTTAAAAGGCCTTCGGCATAGATACTTTCGCCGAATCGTTCGGATAATTTTTTGCGTATTGCAACCGAAAAATTGCTGAGTACAGCAGCGGCTTTGTCGGTATTATAAACAGGTATTCCATGCATTTCCAATAATTTGGAAACAACGGATTTCCCGCTTCCGATTCCACCGGTTATGCCCAGCACTTTCATGGGTTTGTCTTATTGACGAGCGTATTGCAACACCCAAAATCCAAAAGCAAGTCCCACAAAAAGGAGAAACATCAACATTTCTTTCCAAGTTTTGCTCTTGAAAAATGCTTTGGCTTTTTGATTGATGGTTGTTTTATTGGCAATCATTGCGCTGCTGCAAACACGGCTGCTTTGTCAATTTTGATTTTGATGCCTTCGGCAATTTCAACCACATAATCGGCATCATTGATTTCTTTGAGTTTACCGTGGATACCGCCGGAAGTAACTACTTTGTCGCCGACTCTCATCGAGGCGCGTTGTTTTTCGATTTCTTTTTGTTTTTTTTGTTGCGGACGAATCATAAAGAAATACATGATGGCAAATAAAGCGACCATCATCAAAATGCCACTGGCGCCGCCGCCGAACAATCCTCCGTCTTTCGGAGCTGCTGCTTCTGCTTGTAATAAAATGCTTAAAATCATAACTTGTTTATATTATTTTTTTGAACCGACAAATGTAATCAATTTTTGAACAACTTGCCTTCATTTTGTAATTCTGTGACAATTTTATCTAAAATACCGTTGATAAAAGTGGCGCTTTTCGGCGTACTGTAATATCTTGCAAGGTCAATATATTCATTTAATGATATGCAGACCGGTATTTCAGGGAAATTCTTAATTTCGGCCAGGGCGATTTGCATAATGTATAAATCGAGCAAAGCAATGCGTTCCAATTCCCAGTTTTTGATTTGAGCGGTGATGAGTTTGGTGTTTTCTTCCTGTTCCAGAATGGCTTTGTGAAGCAAGCTAATGGCAAATTGACGGTCTGCATCACTATGGAACATGGGGAGTAGCGCTTGCTGGGTGCCGTTTTTTTCCCTGAACTGTTTGATGGTTTTCAGCGAAAAAGTGCCAATGATATCCAAATCGCCATCCCAATAAATGTTTTTTTCTTCCAATATATCTTCGAGTTCTGCGCTGTTCAGGATAATGGTTTTGAAAGCTTTGTACCAAAATTCCCGGTCTGATTCGTAAGTATCGGGCGACTGCAAGTATTCCGCATAGATATCGGATTTGAGAATTTCGTTGAGCAGATTACGGATAAAACCGGTGTCATCATCGTCCCACAGAAAGCCATTTTGATTGACGAATTTTTCGAGTGTTTCGTTGGTGCGCAATTGTTCGGCAAAACGATTGTTGATAAAGCGAATATTGGGATTACGGTCTTCTTCCGTCAACAAGAACTTATATTGTAAAGCATCTATTTTTTTCTGTTCCATATCAGTCAGCATGCCAATCAACAACAAGAGATAATGGTAAAGGTCGTAAGACTTTTGCAGGCTGTGCACCAATTCATTTTCTGCATTATTGATAGAGGAATTGTCTTTTTGACAGTGAGCATATACTGTTTGCAGTATCTTAATGCGAGTTAGAATGCGATTTATCATTTTGCAAAGAACTTTTAACGGGCACAAAGGTACGAATAAAATTGAAAAATTGGGTATAGACCGGCTAATTGTTTAATCTTTTTCTTTTTACTACCTTTGTCCGATTTTCCTGCAGAATCCAACGTATGTTTCGCATAAAAAGACTATACACATTTGTTTTAGAAACGTTTCTCCCGCTGTTGCTGGCAACCTACAGCGTTTGCCTGTTCATTCTCCTGATGCAGTTTGTCTTCATGCATATTGACACCATGGTAGGAAAAGGCGTCGGACTGGGCGTTCTGGCGCAACTGTTTTTCTATGCCGCGTTGACTTTTACGCCGATGGCTTTACCCTTGTCCATTCTTTTAGGCTCGTTGATGACTTTCGGCAATTTGGGCGAACATTTGGAACTGTTGGCAATGAAAGCCTCCGGCATTTCCCTGCTGAGGATTATGAAGCCGTTGATTTATAGCGTACTGGTTATTTCAGCCATTTCTTTTTATTTTCAAAACGAGATGGTTCCCCGCGCACAAACCAAGATGTGGACGATTATGTTGTCGCTCCGGCAGAAATCGCCCGAATTGGAAATTCCCGAAGGCAGTTTTTATAAAGAAATTCCCGGATACAACGTCTATGTCCGCCACAAGGACAAGAAAGGCGGCATGTTGCGGAAGATGATGATTTACGATTATTCCGACGGATTTGAAAACGCAAAAGTGATTGTGGCCGATTCCGGCAAACTCAATATGATGGACGACAAGCAGCACCTGACACTGACATTGTACAGCGGCACGTCTTTCCAAAATTTGAATACCCGCAGAACGCGCAACGTTACCGAAAAAATTCCTTACTCCCGCGAAACGTTTATGTTAAGGAAAATACTTATCTATTTCCCTTCTGACTTTGAAATGGCAGATGAATCAATTATGGGAAGTCGTGAAACAGGGAAAAACATGCACGAATTAACCACCTATATCGATTCCGTTCAATACGAGCAGGACAGTCTTGCCATCCAAACGGCCGAGTTGTTTAAGAAACAAGTCTATGCTCAAACGTTTAAAGGCGAACGGTACTATACAGCCTCTGTTGCGGATGCCAAAAACGATTCCCTGTTTGCACAAGGATTGGATGCGTATTACAAGCAACTGAATATTGACAAGCAGATTCACTATATGCAACAGGCAAAATCCAGATCGGAACGGGTTTTATCTGAATACAATTATTCCAGCATTCAGCAGTCGGATTCCCAAAAGCAATTGCTTTTGCACAGCATTCAGTTTGAAAAGCGATTTTCGTTGGCGCTTTCCTGCCTGCTGTTCTTTTTTATCGGCGCTCCGTTAGGCGCAATTATTCGGAAAGGGGGTTTGGGATTGCCCGCCGTGCTGTCCGTCGTGCTGTATTTATTGTATTATACGGTTGATACCTTCGGTACGAAAATGGCAAAACAGGATGTTTGGCCGGTATCGGAAGGCGTTTGGCTCAGTTCCATTCTGTTGGGCGTATTGGGTATTTTCTTTACTTATCAGGCATTGAACGATTCCGCGATGCTGAATCCCGACGACTGGAAAATCGCTATTCAAAAGTGGTGGGCGAAGTTCAATAAAAAGCACAAATCATACAAGTGATCATTCAATAATCTATTAAAACAGCATCATTATGTCTCAAGTTTCCAAACGTTTAGCAGCCTTGTCTCCCTCCGAGACCCTGGCGATGTCACAAAAAAGCAATGAATTGAAAGCGCAGGGTATCGACGTGATTAATTTAAGTGTAGGCGAACCCGATTTCAACACGCCCGATTTCATCAAGGACGCGGCAAAACAGGCTATCGCCGATAATTTCTCATTCTATTCTCCCGCTCCGGGCTACCTTTCGCTGCAAAAAGCCATTGTGAGCAAGCTCAAACGCGAAAATCAATTGGAGTATGCACCCTCCCAAATCGTTTGTTCCAACGGTGCAAAACAATCGGTTTGCAACGTGTTGATGTCGATTGTCGGCCCGGGCGATGAAGTGATTGTCCCCGCTCCGTATTGGGTAAGTTATGTCGAAATGGTCAAATTGGCAGAAGGCGTCAACGTCGTAGTTACGGCAGGTATTGAACAGGATTTCAAAATCACGCCCGCGCAATTGGAAGCAGCAATCACGCCGAAGACCAAAGCCTTGATTCTCTGTTCGCCCTCCAATCCGACCGGCAGCGTATATTCCAAAGACGAATTGAAAGGCCTGGCCGATATCCTGGCAAAGTATCCGGACATCACGATTCTCTCCGACGAAATATACGAACACATCAATTACATCGGCCAACACGAAAGCATCGCCCAATTTGAAAATGTGCGTGAGCGCGTGGTAATCATCAACGGCGTATCGAAAGGCTATGCCATGACCGGCTGGCGTTTAGGCTGGATTGCCGCCCCGCAATGGATTGCCTCCGCCTGCAACAAACTGCAAAGTCAATATACATCCGGCCCCAGTTCGATTGCACAAAAAGCCGCCGAAGCCGCCTACAACGGTCCACAAGATTGCGTAGAAACCATGCGTCAGGCTTTTGAACGTCGCCGAAATCTGATGGTCAAGTTGTGCAGTGAAATCCCCGGCTTCAAAGTCAACAAACCGCAAGGCGCTTTCTATTTATTTCCCGATTGCTCGTATTATATCGGCAAAACCATCCACGGCAAAACGATTGCCAATTCGGCGGAATTAGCCATGTTCCTGTTGGAAGAGGCTCATGTGGCCGCTGTCGGCGGGCTTGCTTTCGGTGCGCCGGATTGCATCCGTTTCTCTTATGCTGCCGCTGATGAATTGCTGGTGGAGGCGATGAAACGGGTGAAGGAGGCGACGGCGAAATTCGCCGACACTTCTTTTAATATTTAGCCAAAATATACTACCTTTGCATCAAAATGAATAAATGATGAAAACAGTACTAAGCGGCATTCGCCCGACGGGCAATCTGCACTTGGGAAATTATTACGGTGCTTTGATCAACTTCTTAAAGATGCAGGAAGAAAACAACTGCTATTTCTTTATCGCGGATTGGCATTCGCTGACCACGCATCCCGACCCCAAAATGTTGCACGTCAACGTGAAAAATGTACTTTCCGAATATCTGGCTTGTGGATTAGATCCCGAGAAAGCAACCATCTATATCCAAAGCGATGTGCCGGAAATTGCCGAATTGTATCTTTTGCTGAATATGCACGCCTATTTGGGCGAATTGGAGAAAACGGTATCCTTCAAAACAAAAGCGCGTCAGAATCCGAGTAATGTCAATGCCGGTTTGTTGACCTATCCGGTGCTGATGGCTACCGATATTTTGATACACAACGCCGATTATGTTCCGGTGGGAAAAGACCAGGAGCAACATTTGGAAATGACCCGCAACTACGCCAACCGCTTCAATCATAAATACGGTGTGAACTTTTTCAAACAACCGGCGGCTTATAACTTCGGTCAGGAACTGATTAAAATCCCCGGATTGGACGGCAGTGGTAAAATGGGCAAGTCGGAAGGCAATTGCATCTATCTGATTGACGAGCCGAAAGTCATCGAAAAGAAGGTTAAGGGCGCATTAACCGACAATGGCCCCGAAGCTCCCAACCTTCCCAAACCGGATTATATCGAAAATCTGTTTACCATTCTCCAAGTGGTTTCTACACCTGAGGTGGTGGCGCATTACAATGCACTTTGGAATGCCGGCGAAACGAAATGGTATGGCAGTTTGAAAAAACAGTTGTCCGAAGACATCATCCACGCAACAACACCCATCCGCGAACGCATCAACGATATTAAAAACGATGAGGCTTATTTGCGCCGGGTAACGAAAGTGGGGGCGGAAAAGGCGCGTGAAAGTGCAAGCAAAACCCTGAAGGGGGTGCGGGAGATAATGGGGTTTAGGGGGGAATGAAGATAATGAAGGGAAGGGAATGAAATGAATGAAGGAAATGGGGGGATGAAGACTGTTGAACAATTTGAGCAGGTGATTGGCATTTGTCGCGATTTGTTTGAGCAAAAGCTTGGAGATTACGGGGCTTCATGGCGCATCATGCGGCCAAGTTCGATTACCGACCAACTCTTTATCAAAGCCAAACGCATCCGCAGTCTGGAAACGAAAGGATTCAGCAAAGTGGATGAAGGCATTAAACCCGAATTTATTGCGATTGTCAATTACGGCATCATCGGTTTGATTCAGTTGGAGTTGGGGTTTGCCGACGACATCAATATTTCAAATGAACAGGCAACGATTTTGTACGACCAATGGATGACAACCACCAAAGAACTGATGTACGCCAAAAACCACGATTACGATGAGGCTTGGCGAAGCATGCGCACCTCTTCCTATACCGATTTGATATTGTCAAAAATTCATCGCACCAAACAAATAGAGAGTAACGAAGGCCAAACCTTAGTGTCGGAAGGCGTTGATGCGAATTATATGGATATGGTCAATTATGCGTTGTTTGCTTTAATTAAATTAGAATATGAACCCGAATAAGTACAAAAAAATTATTGTAACGGTTTGCCGGCTGTTGATTGGCTTGGTATTCATTTTTTCCGGCTTTGTGAAGGCGGTTGACCCTTGGGGGTCGGCCTATAAGTTTCACGATTATTTCGTGGCATGGAATATCACATTTTTGGATTTCAGCTCGTTACCCGCTTCGTTTTTCCTTTCCGCATTGGAATTTGTTTTGGGCGTATGTCTGTTGGCCGGTGTTTACCGTCGAATAGTGAGTGGGATTATCCTGCTGTTCATGTCTTTTATGACCGTATTGACTTTGTATTTGGCCATCTTTAATCCGGTAACCGATTGCGGTTGCTTCGGCGATGCCTTGATTATTACCAATTGGCAAACGTTTTATAAAAATCTGATTTTGATAACGGCGGCGGTGATTATTTTTGTCTGGCGCAAGCAGGTGGTTAGTTTGTTTTCCGTGAAATCGCGTTCGTTGGTTGTCTTGTTTACGGGGCTTTTTATTTTGTCCGTTTCCTTTTATAGTTATATCTATTTGCCGGTGTTGGATTTTCGTCCCTATAAAATAGGCAACAATATCCATGAATTGATGCAGATTCCCGAAGGAGCGGAACGGGATGTCTATGAAACGGTATTTATATACGAAAAAGACGGCGTAAAACAGGAATTCTCTTTATCGAATTATCCGCAGGAAGATTCCAGATGGACGTTTGTCGAAACCATCAACACCTTGGTTAAGAAAGGCTACGAACCGAAGATTCACGACTTTGCCCTGATTTCCGCCAACGGCGATGATTTGACTGAAGAAATATTGAGCAATCCGGGTTATACTTTCCTTTTAATTATCCATAAACTGGAGCAAGCGGATGATGCCAATGTGGACCAAATCAACGAACTGTACGATTATGCACATCAGCACGGCTACCCATTTTTCTGTCTGACGGCTTCCACGCCTCAGCAAATCAGAGAATGGTGGGAAAGTACCGGTGCGGAATATCCGTTTTGCACGGTTGATGATGTGACTTTGAAAACGGTCATTCGTTCCAATCCGGGTGTTTTGTTGCTTCAGGATGCAAGCATTGTGAATAAGTGGCCGCATAGTCGCTTGCCAAAAGGCGAAGCATTGCAACAGCCTTTGGAAGAATCGGTCTTGGGAGTGCCGCCGGCCAATCACGATACAAGGAATGTTGTAGTGCTGGCCGTTGGATTGATTGCTGTCTTGGCCTTGGTATGGGTGTTTGATAAAAAGAGACAAAAGAAAAACTAATTTATAAAATAAAACATAATGAGAAAAAACATTGTCGCAGGAAATTGGAAAATGAACAAAACCCTGCAAGAAGGCGTTGAGTTGGCAAAAGAGTTGCAAACCGCATTGAAAGGCAAAACTGTAAATTGCGATGTAATCATCTGTACACCGTTTATCCATTTGGCAACAGTCAATGGCGTGATTGACGGCAAAACCGTTCGTTTAGGTGCGGAAAACTGTGCCGATAAAGTATCGGGAGCCTATACCGGCGAAGTATCGGCCGCAATGGTTGCTTCTACCGGAGCCAAATACGTGATTTTGGGGCATTCCGAACGCCGAGCGTATTACGGCGAAACCAATGCCATTTTGAAAGAAAAAGTAAAATTGGCTTTGGAAAACAACTTGACCCCGATTTTCTGTATCGGTGAAGTATTGGAAGAACGCGAAGCCGGCAAACAAAACGAAGTGGTAAAATCACAAGTCACAGAAGCCTTGTTCGACCTTTCTGCTGAAGATTTCGGTAAAATCATCCTGGCTTATGAGCCGGTTTGGGCTATTGGAACAGGCAAAACCGCTACTCCTGCACAAGCACAGGAAATACACGCATTTATCCGTCAGACAGTAGCCGTTAAATACGGAGCTGCCGTTGCCAATGAAACATCAATCCTTTACGGAGGAAGCGCCAATGCCGGAAATGCCAAAGAATTATTCTCCAATCCCGATGTGGACGGCGGATTAATCGGCGGCGCCGCTTTGAAAGTCGATGCTTTCCTCCCGATTGTTGAGGCTTTTTAATTGAAAGCAAGGTATGAATAAGATTATAAAGGGCATCATTCTACTGGTCTTGTGCGTGAATCAAATTCACGCACAGACCATCGTAGATGATTTGCAGACGGTTACCAATGCCTCGGACGGCGTCATCCGGGTGGAATGTCCTTCTTCCGTGATAGCGCTCATCGGCAAGCCGAACGCTTCCGTTTCTTTGGATTTAAACGGCGAAGTGCTCGTCCGTTCGGGTTACCGCGTTTTAGTGTTTATGGGAGGTAATTCGCGCACGGCAAGAGCGGAAGCCAATCGGAAACAGGCGGATATCAAGGAAGCATTTCCCGAATTGGCGACCTATATACGGTATGATGCTCCGAATTGGCGATTGCTGGTAGGCGATTGCACAAGTCGGGATGAAGCCCTGTTACTCAAACAAAAATTGCAACACGAATTCCCTGATTTTGGGCAGGAAATGTATATCGTTTCCGACAAAGTTAAAATTCAGAACTCTCAAACCGAATAAAAAATGGATTGGACTCCCGAAGACTTGGAAAGAAAACAACAATTGGCTTTCCATTATCATAAAATACTGGAATTGCTGGGCGAAGACCCGAATCGCGAAGGCCTTTTAAAAACACCCGAACGGGTGGCGAAATCCATGATGTTTCTCACGAAAGGCTATCAACAAGACCCGGCAAAAATTTTATCTTCCGCTGTTTTTATTGAAGATTACCGGCAAATGGTTATCGTAAAAGACATTGATTTCTTTTCGATGTGCGAACATCATTTATTACCGTTTTTCGGGAAAGCGCACGTGGCCTATATTCCCAACGGCGCCATTACCGGACTGAGCAAGATTCCCCGCGTAGTGGATGTCTTTGCCCGCCGCCTGCAAGTGCAGGAACGCATGACAACGCAAATCAAAGATTGCATTCAAAAGACTTTGAATCCTTTGGGAGTGATGGTTGTTTTGGAAGCACAACACCTTTGCATGCAGATGCGCGGCGTGGAAAAACAAAATTCGGTAACCACAACATCCGATTTTACCGGTGTGTTTAATCAGGCGAAAACGCGGGAAGAATTTATCAAACTAATCAAAGGTTAATCTTTGATTTCGACATATTCGATATATTCTCCCTCATTGGAAGTAATGATTTTGTTCGATTGGGAGGAAGTGTTTTGCTTATTTTGTTCGTTTTGCTTTGCTTGCTGTTTCGCTTGGGGACGTATGCCGAAAATCCCGCCCAAAAGCATCCGCAGTATTGAAAATCCGAACAGTATAACCAAAAGAATACTAAAGATGACGAACAAAGCGATAAAAAATAAAAAACTCATTTCAATAATCTATTAAAAACCGGTCACAAAGATATACTAAAATAATTCATTATGCAAAAACCCTCCATCCCCAAAGGAACCCGTGACTTTTCGCCCGAAGAAATGGCGAAACGCAATTATATTTTCGATACGATTCGTAGCGTGTTTTATCTCTACGGTTTCAAACAAATCGAAACGCCCGCCATGGAAAATCTTTCCACACTGATGGGAAAATACGGCGAAGAAGGCGATAAACTGCTGTTCAAAATTCTCAATTCAGGCGATTTCTTGAGCGATGTAAAGCCGGAAGATTTGGAAAGCCAAAATTTGGTGCGTCTTACCAACCAAATGTGCGAAAAAGGCTTGCGTTATGATTTAACCGTGCCTTTTGCCCGTTTTGTGGTGATGCACCGCAACGAAATCAGTTTCCCCTTCAGGCGCTTCCAGATACAACCGGTGTGGCGTGCCGACCGTCCGCAAAAAGGTCGTTACCGCGAGTTTTTTCAATGCGATGCCGATATTGTCGGCTCTGATTCGTTGTTGAATGAGGTGGAATTAATTCAAATTATGGATGAAGTGTTTCGCCGTTTCAATATTCGCGTATGCATTAAAATGAATAACCGGAAGATTCTGAGCGGTATTGCCGAAATTATTGGCGAAGCCGATAAAATTGTGGATATTACCGTCGCTATCGACAAATTGGATAAAATTGGCTTGGAAAATGTCAATCTTGAATTGGCCGCTAAAGGTATTTCAGAGGAGGCCATTGCCAAACTGCAACCGATTATCAACTTATCAGGCTCAAATCGCGAGAAGACGGCAACGCTCAAAACCGTCCTTGCATCGTCTGAAGTGGGTATGAAAGGGGTAGGAGAGATTCAAACCGTTTTGGATAAAATTGAATTGCTATCCATTCCCACCGAATTGGAACTGGATTTGACCCTTGCTCGCGGGCTGAATTATTACACGGGCGCTATTTTTGAAGTCAAAGCCCTGGATGTACAAATTGGCAGCATCTCCGGCGGCGGCCGCTACGACAATTTGACAGGAGTTTTCGGAATGCCCGATGTTTCAGGTGTCGGCATCTCTTTCGGAGCCGACCGTATTTTTGATGTGTTGAATCAGTTGAATCTTTATCCCGAAGATGCAGGGCAAACGACCAAAGTCCTGTTTGTCAATTTTGGCGAAACGGAAGAAAACTATATCATGCCTTTGTTGTCCAAACTCCGCCGTTCGGGCGTGAATGCGGAAATTTATCCCGAAGCCGTGAAAATGAAAAAGCAATTGTCGTATGCCGATGATAACCGTATTGCATACGTGGCGATGGTTGGCGAAACGGAGATGCAAAGCGGTAAAATTACGTTGAAGAATATGACTTCCGGAGAGCAAACTAGCATTGAACCGGAACAATTGCCGGAATTTTTGCGGACACTTTGACAGCATTTGCCTTTGGCATACTTTTCGCTAACTTCCTTACCAAAGAGTATTATTACTAAATTAAAAACTAAATAAAATTTGAAAATTATGAGCATTAAACCATTAGCAGATAGAGTGCTGGTTAAACCGGCGCCTGCTGAAGAAAAAACAGTCGGCGGAATCATCATTCCCGATTCTGCCAAAGAAAAACCTTTGAAAGGGGAAGTGATTGCCGTTGGCAATGGTACAAAAGACGAAGCGATGGTACTGAAAGCCGGTGACCAAGTCTTGTACGGCAAGTATGCCGGTACGGAAATTGAGTTCGATGGCGCTCAGTATTTAATCATGCGTCAGTCTGACGTTTTAGCTACTATTTAACAATGTTTTTATTCACAAATTAATCATTCAATTATTATGGCAAAAGAAATAAAATTCGACATTGATGCCCGTGACCTGCTGAAAAAGGGCGTGGACGAATTGGCAAATGCGGTAAAAGTAACTTTAGGACCTAAAGGCCGCAACGTAATTATCGACAAAAAGTTTGGTGCCCCGCAAATCACCAAAGATGGTGTGACGGTTGCCAAAGAAATCGAACTTTCCGACTCGTTCCAAAACATGGGCGCACAATTGGTAAAAGAAGTCGCTTCTAAAACCAATGACGATGCCGGCGACGGAACCACCACCGCTACCGTTTTGGCACAATCCATCATCAACGTTGGGATGAAAAATGTGGCTGCCGGTGCAAATCCGATGGATTTGAAACGCGGTATTGACAAGGCCGTTACTAAAGTGGTTGCATCGTTGAAAGCACAATCACAAGCAATTGACGAAGACTTTGGGAAAATCGAAAACGTGGCCAAAATCTCTGCAAACGGCGATGAAACCATCGGCGCACTCATTGCGGAAGCCATGAAAAAGGTGAAAAAAGAAGGTGTTATCACGGTGGAAGAATCAAAAGGCATTGAAACCTACGTGGATGTAGTGGAAGGCATGCAATTCGACCGCGGTTATATTTCCGCTTATTTCGTTACCAACACCGAAAAAATGGAAGCCGAATTGGAAAATCCATTCGTGTTGATTTACGACAAGAAAATCTCCGTATTAAAAGACATTCTGCCCGTATTGGAACAAACCGTTCAAACCGGACGCCCGTTGTTGATTATTGCCGAAGACATTGAATCGGAAGCTTTATCTACTTTGGTAGTCAATCGTTTGCGTGGTGCGTTGAAAATTTGCGCAGTAAAAGCTCCGGGATTTGGCGACCGCCGCAAAGAAATGTTGGAAGATATTGCCGTTTTGACCGGCGCTGTGGTTATCTCCGAAGAAAAAGGTTTGAAATTAGAAACGGCCAGCTTGGATATGTTGGGAACGGCCGAAAAGATTACCGTCAGCAAAGACAACACAGTGATTGTGAACGGCGCAGGCGAAAAAGCATTGATTGCCGCTCGCGTTGGCCAAATCAAAACGCAAATTGAAGCCACAACCTCCGATTACGACCGCGAAAAATTGCAGGAACGTTTGGCTAAATTAGCCGGCGGCGTTGCCGTTCTTTACGTGGGCGCACCTTCGGAAGTGGAAATGAAAGAAAAGAAAGACCGTGTGGATGATGCCTTGAGCGCCACCCGCGCCGCCATCGAAGAAGGAACCGTTCCGGGAGGAGG
>JAITXK010000111.1 GCA_031284765.1 Candidatus Symbiothrix sp. | reverse complement strand
ATCCGCGAAAACTTCGCCTTGCATCCGGAATGGTTCGATCCCCGTCAATATTTAGGACCTGCCCGCGAAGAGTTGAAAAAACTTTATCGCCACAAGGTGGTGAATGTGTTGGGTTCGGCTGGTAAAGCGTAACTAATTATTCCCAAGCCGGCTAAAAAGACCGTTTGGCTTTTTTAGCCGGTTTCATTATTTTCTAACTATTTCAGAACTATGAAAACCAATCCAATTCTTCTATTTTTCTTCCTTTCAGTCTGTGCATGCTCCATTTCCGCTCAACAAACATTTCGTGTAATGTTTTACAATGTAGAAAACCTGTTTGATCCGTCTGATGATCCGGAAAAACAAGACGAGGATTTTACTCCCGAAGGCGTAAAGCACTGGTCAAATTACCGTTATTATACGAAACTCAATCACTTGGCGAAAGTTATTTCTGCCGTTGGCGAATGGGAAACACCGGCATTAATCGGCTTGTGCGAAGTGGAAAACGACCAAGCGATGAAAGATTTGACTGCCCATTCGCTTCTCAAACAGCGAAAATATCAATATGTTATGACCGAATCGCCCGATGTACGGGGCATTGATGTGGCTTTGATGTATCAACGCGACCGGTTCAAATATCTGTCGCAAGAAAACATCCGCATCGTTTTTCCAAAAAATAAACGGAAGAAAACACGCGATGTGCTGCATGTCATTGGGAAAGTGATTTCAGGCGATACCTTGGATGTTTTCGTCTGTCACTTTCCTTCCCGTAGAGGCGGACAAACGGCTTCTGAACCCGACCGCATCCATGTCGCCTCCATTGTGCGTGCCAAAGCAGACAGTCTGATATCTGTTCGTCAAAATGCCAACATCTTGATTATGGGCGATTTCAATGATGAGCCAACCGATCGAAGCATAGCGCATACTTTGCTTCAAACCGGGAAAAAACAGTTGGTCAATTTGTTTGATTCAATGGTGAAAAGCAGTCCGACAGGAAGTTATAAATTTCAGAACGAGTGGAATTTCTTAGACCAAATCATTGTTTCCGACAATTTGTTACAGCCGGAAAAACAGCTCCATGTTTTGCCAAACACCGCAACGATTTTCCGTGCCGGTTTTCTTTTGATAGAAGACCGGACACAGGGCGGCATCCGGCCTCTTAAAACCTTTCATGGAGGAAAGTACGAGGGCGGTTACAGCGACCATCTACCGGTTTTTGTCGATTTTGTTGTGAATTAATATTGAGCCAATAGCGATAATAAGCGGTCCAATTTATCGCCATAATTCGTATCGGCAGCCCAAGTGCCTGCGAGTTGGAAAATTTCCGGCGCTTTTCCGCGCGGATGCACGAATTCGTATCGCGTATCAACCAAGACTTGCTGTAGTTGTCCGGTTGTTCCATAAGCGTGAAGATGCTGGATATGAGCGCGTACACCGGTTTGTTCGTTGGGAAACCATTCGCCGGGGTGCGCCGCGTCGATTGCTCCCAATCCGCAATAATTGTGCATTTCGGGACTGACAAGACCCGTGAAAGTCAGAAAACCGGTTTCAAGACACATCTGCACAAAGGCAACATCCGAATTGATACCTTCGATTCCCGCTTCGGCAATATAAAGTCGAGCCAATCGGAGGATGCTGCTTCTGTCGCTATTGGGATTATTGACGAGGAAAAAAGCCGTCAACTGGTCTGCATTTTTTGTTCCCCGTCCCGCTATGCTTTTGGATGGTTTTTGAGGTTCTTGATGCGTTGTTTTACCGTACATCGGGATGTATTTGTCGGTTGTGGTGGCGTACTTTGCGGATGTTCGACAAGAAGTACACACGATGAGTACAAAAGACAAAAGTGTTAAAAAACGGAATATTTTCACTTGCAATGAATTGTCTAAAATTAAATCGGGTGCAAAATTAGTCTTTTTTAAGATAGAAAACAAATCGGATAATGGATGTTCATAGATTTTCTTTGCAAATGCCGTACCGTTCCTCGCAATGCGAATCGCCGAGAGGCTCTACATGCACCACGATATCATAGATACCATCAAGCGAGCTTTTGATGCTGTCTTCTACCTCTTGGGCAATGCGATGCGCCTCTGTCAGAGAGAGATTGCCGTCCACTTCAATGTCCAATACAACGGTATAACGATTGCCGATTTGGCGGGAACGGATGCGATGCGGATTATGCGCTTCAGGAATTTTTTCTACTGCATAGATAATTTTTTCATAGACGGAAGTGTCGGAAACTCCGTCCATCAATACTACATTCGCTTCTTTGAAGATGCCGATGGCCGAATATACAATGTATATGCTAATTAACAAGGCCAGAATCGGGTCTAAAATGGGGAGCTTTAACAAGAAAGTGAAGCCCAATCCCAACAGCACTCCGGCGGAAATAATCACATCGTTTCGCATATTCACAGCATTGGCTTTCAGCATAGAAGACCCCACTTTATTCCCTTGTTGAAACTGATACAGAGCCAATAGCAACTTTCCGATAATCGAAATAACCGTTACCCAAACGGCAATAACCGCCGGCATTTGCGTTACTTCGGGGTGAATGATTTTGTTGACGGCTGCCACAAACATTTGACATCCCATGAAAAAGATAACGAACGAAAGAATGGTTGAAGCCACATTTTCCGCTTTTTCTTGTCCATAAACGAATTTGGAATTGGGCGGACGGCTGATAATCGGCGTGGCAATCAAAATCACAATGGATGTTACCACATCGGAGGCGGAATCCAATCCATCGCTCAACACGGCCAAACTACCCGACAGAATGCCGATAACTATTTTTAATAGTGATAAAAATGTATTACCAAAAATGCTAATCCACGAAGTGCGGAGCATGATCTTTTCCCTGTTCCCTTTTTCTGCCATACAATAACTCAAACACCTAATTTTCGCTTCAAAGTTTTTATTTGCGTATCCCAAAGCGAGACAACATCGTCTTTTCCACCTTCTTCTGCAAAATCGGTAATCTCCAACATAATATCGTTAGTCAATTCAGCTTGATGCAGTCGAAATTCAAAATAAGTAGCTTCATCTTCATCTGTCCACCGGAAGCGGATATAGACAAACGGGGTTATTCCTAATAATTCGGCTTCCAAAGAATGTCCTTTCCAATTGAAAGTAAAGTGATTATCTTCATTGAAAACACGGTCTGCAAACCATTCTGATAAGCCGTCAGCGGTACTTAAACAATTCCACAGACTGGCTTTCGATGCCTGATTAAATATATACTCAATATTGATTTTTTCGCGTGTTACTTTCATTGATTTTCAATTTGCGCACAAGATACAACAAAAATCAATATAATCCATCCTTTTTAATAGCAAAAACTGCTTCCCCCAACAAATTCTCGCAATAAAGAGGTATTGGGCAAAGCTTCTTTATCAATCGGTTTGAAATAGTGCAAAAATTTCAACAAACGATACGCTTCCGGATATTCTTCATCCATTTGCGTAACTTCTTTTAATATCGGCTCGGCCATTTTCCGCAAGGCGGCTAATTCGTACAACATCGCCGAATTGAACATTGCATCGGCGTTTTCCTGATACGGGAAAATCCATTTGTCTTCTCCTTTGCGCACCGATGCCCAACGGGAAATGGTTTCTTTGGCCGAATAACCTCGAAATTGATAATCGCGTACAATTCTGCGTATCAGGCGGTTATCCGTTGTCGGAATCCAGTTGTGGTCGTCCAGGGAAATGGAAGTAAGTGCGGAAACATAGATTTTGTAAATCTTTTCTGCGGGAATATGGGGAACGAGCAGGGGATTCATGCCGTGAATACCTTCCATGACCAATATCGAGCGCTGGTCTAATTGTACGGTGTTGCCTCTATAGACTCGTTCGCCTTTTTGAAAATCGTAGGTGGGAAGGGGCACTTTCTCGCCTGCCAATACTTTTTGCAAATCTTCGTTGAATGTTTCCAAATCAATGGCGTATAACGATTCGTAATCGTATTCTCCGTTCTCGTCCAAAGGCGTATCTATCCGGTTCACATAATAATCGTCCAACGAAATGCTGACGGGATGGAGTGTGCTGGCCATCAACTCTAATTGCAAACGTTTGCAAAAAGTGGTTTTTCCCGAAGAAGAAGGCCCTGCAATCAGCACAACGCGAACACCTTCGGTAACTTTATGGAAAATATCATCGGCAATTTTAGCTATTTTCCGTTCCTGCAACACTTCTGCAATCTGGAGGGAGGTTGAAATCGTTCCGTCCTGAATACTCCGGTTCAGTTCGCCCACATTCGACAAACTGACGGCTTTTTGCCATACCCGCAAATCCTGAAAGACTGCGAACATCTTTTCTTGATTCACATACGGTTCTAATTCCGAAAGATTGGTACGATTGGGAATGCGCAACAAAACGCCTTCGTGGCTCTTTTCAATATCGAAGAGATAAATCCAACCGGTACTTGGGAGCAAATAGCCATAAAAATAATCAACATAGTCGTCCAAAGAATAATAGGTGCTGTAGGCTTCTCCCACTGTTTGTAAAAGCAAAGCCTTGTCTTCCGTATGTTTTTGGCGAAAAAGGTCGATGACTTCGGTCGTGGGACGTTCGTGTTTGATAAAAGCCACATCAGCGGCAATAATTTCCTGCATGTGTTTTTTGATGCACTCCACGTCTTCCGAGGTTAGCTCACAATCGTTTTCCACCTTGCAATAGTAGCCTTTCGAGAGCGCATGTTCGAAATACAGTTTTCTTTTGGGAAACAAATCGTGAATGGCTTTCGCCAATATAAAACATAGCGATCGCACATAAGTTCGCATGCCCGAAGGGTGGTCCATTCCAATAAATTCGATGTCCTTCGGTTTATAGCATACAAATTGAAGTGATTCCATTTTATTATTGACGGCAGCACACATTACCTGACCTGACAGTTGGATGTCCATTACCTGGTAAATTTCCAAGAGACTTACTCCCGTCCTAAACTCCTGATGCTTTTGATTGTTTTTGCAGTAGATTTTTATTTTTTCGTCCATTTAAATACTTAATTAGATGCCTCGAATGCTATTGGGCTTACAAAATTATAAAATTTATTGGTGTTTTTAGTGATTCTGTCAGAAAAAGTATTATTTTTGCAGGCTAAAATGATGAAATTAACGGACAAAGAGTTTACTAATATATAAATTAATTAAAAAAGCAATTAAAAAAAATGAAAAAGTTATTTAGTGTTTCATTCTTTTCTTTAGTAGTGTTTGCAGGTGTGGCTTTATTTTCTTGTAATGCACAAGCCCCGAAAGCCAATTTGAAAACCGATGTAGATACCCTTTCGTATGCAGTGGGTGTGAATATCGCCAGTTCTCCGGGATTTGGTTATGCACTTCAAGATGTGGATTCGGCATATATGAGCGAATTTTTCAAAGGGGTACAAGCTACGCTCAATGCCGATCCCAAAAACAAAAAGGCTGTTGCTTACGCAACCGGTCAACAAGTGGGACAACAATTGGCGCAAATGGTTATCCAAATGAATCAAAGTTTCTTTGGAGAAGATTCTACGCAAACCGTCAGCAAAAAAAATCTGTATGCCGGTATTGTAAACACCCTTTTGAAAAAGAATTTGTTGATTTCTGCAGATTCAGCTCAATTTGTGGTACAAACCCTGGCAGAAAAGAAACAACAAGAAGTCCTGGAAAAACAATATGGCGAAGTAAAAAAAGCCAATGCTGAATTTTTGGAAACCAACAAAACCAAAGAAGGCGTAATTACCTTGCCCAGCGGCTTGCAATACAAAGTGATTACCGAAGGAACCGGCGCAAAACCGACAGCTACGGACAAAGTAAAAGTACATTATCATGGCACCAACATCAACGGCGAAGTATTCGACAGTTCGGTTGATAGAGGAACTCCTGCCGAATTTGTATTGAATCAAGTCATTAAGGGATGGACAGAAGGCCTTCAATTAATGCCGGTTGGTTCTAAATATATCTTGTATGTTCCTTCCGATCTGGGTTACGGCGCACAACCGCAAGGCGAAAAAATTTCCGCATTCGCTACGCTTATTTTTGAAGTAGAATTACTTGAAATCGACAACTAAAATGGAACGAATCGATAAATTAGATCGAAAAATATTAAGAATTATTTCTCAAAATGCACGCATTCCATTCAAAGATGTAGCGGAAGAATGTGGTGTGTCGCGTGCGGCAATTCATCAGCGCGTGCAGAAAATGATTGAATTGCAAATTATTATCGGTTCAGGTTATCATATCAACTCCAAAGTATTGGGATATAACACGTGTACTTATATCGGCGTTAAATTGGAACGCGGTTCGATGTACAAAGAGGTCGTACCTGAATTGGAGAAAATTCCCGAAGTGGTGGAATGTCATTTTACGACAGGACCTTACACCATGCTCATTAAACTGTATGCACGCGATAATGAACATTTTATGGAATTGTTGAACGGCCGTATTCAAGAAATACCGGGCGTTATCTCCACCGAAACGCTGATTTCATTGCGTCAAAGTTTTAAGCGGGAAATTCCAATGATATAAAATCACCTGCTAATCCAAAAAAGCTGTTCAAAATCACTTTTGGACAGCTTTTTTGTTTTTGTAGAAAAATGCAGTAACTTCGCAATCCATACGAAAAATTTACAACTATGAAAAACCCATTCGCTACGATGAAACTATCTGTCATTCTGAAAGATTTTATTTCCTTGTTTTATCCCCAGTTATGTGTTGTTTGTTCGGAAGCTTTGGTTGGCGATGAACTTTTTTTCTGTTCGGAATGTCTGCAACAATTACCAAAGACCAACCATCATTTGCATCCGAACAACGCGGCTTTTGAGCAATTAGCCGGCAAATTTCCGATTCAAAAAGCTTGCGCCTACCTCTATTACAACAAAGGAGGATTGGGACAAACAACCATCACCTCCATCAAATACCACGGCAACATCGCTTTGGGCGAATGGATAGGACGTTATTTGGCCGAAGACCTGAAATCTTCGGGATTTTTCGAGTCCATTGAATGCATTATTCCGGTTCCTTTACACAAAAGCAAGCTCCGAAAACGCGGATTCAACCAGTCCGAAGCTATTGCCAAAGGCATTTCTGCCATAACGGGCATCCCAATGGAAACGCAAACGCTGTATCGCAAGCAAGCCAACACCACACAAACGAAAAAAGGTCTTTACGATCGCTGGAAAAATACGCAAGGCCTTTTTCTTACGAAAGACAACGACCAACTCGCCAACCAACACATCCTTTTATTGGACGATGTTTTAACTACCGGTTCTACATTGGAGGCTTGCGCCCGGGCATTGCTACAAACGCCTAATCTGAAGATTAGTGTTTTGACGGTGGCTATTGCTTGAGCGCCTTTTATTTTTGCAGCTTTTCCTGCAAATAATTCAAACGCTTTTCGGCTTTCTCTTTTTCTTTTTGGATATGTTCAAGAGATGAAAGGACGGCGGATAATTCAAAGGTACGATTCAATGCTGTTTTTTCTATCTCAAACAGCATGCGGAAACTTGTTTTTTTACCTCCGAGATAATCCAATCGAATGTTTGCCGCGGCATGATTGGCAATAAAAGCAATCACACCATTGTCACGGCCTTTTTGAAAAGTAAGGATTTCGGATGTCATTCCCAAGCCGTCTTTGAAACGGTAATTGGCTCCTCCATCGAAAGGAATGATTTGTGTATCGGCATATTCTCCCGAAGGAATAGAAACTTTCAATTGATTGCAACCGAGGGGGGAAGCGCTTCGATAGACACTTGTCAATACGATTTCTCCCCATTCATCGACACTTGTTTTCAGATAATTTCCGTTCAATTCGGGCGAGGGATTCCACGATTTATCTACATAACGGCCGGCATGATCGTATTCCGTTTTTTCAAAGACGAATGAACGTTTCAATTCGGCGGCTTTCGTTTGCCCAATTAACAAGATGCTGTCACAAAACGAGCGATTGCGCCATTGCTCCTGATAGTCAATTTCGCGCGTTAAACGCAAGGCTTCTTTTTGAATATCGTAGTCTTTCGGATATTGTTTTTTCAACTCGGCAAGCAAGGTTTTGGCCGAGCCATAGTGTGCCTGTTCGTATAATTGGCGGGCTTGTTGCAACTGCGATTGTGCTGTGTCGCTGCCTGATGGGTGACAAGCCGCAAAAATAAACGCTATAAAGACGATGGAGGAAATGAGTTGTTTGTTCATAATAATTCTTTTACCGGATTAACCAAATAAATTCGCTCAGAGGCTCGCGTAAACGCCGTATATAACCAACGATAAAAATCCAAACCTAAATATTCTTCGGGAATATACGACAAATCCAAAAAGACATTCTTCCATTGCCCGCCCTGCGCTTTGTGGCAGGTAACCGCATACGCATACTTCACTTGCACGACATTATAATAAGGGTCGGATTTCAGCTTTTTCATTTTATCCCTTTTCGTGGGGATGTCGGCGTAATCTTCCATAACAGCATAAAACAGTTTATCGCTCAGTTCTTTAGAAAGACCCGGAGTATCGGTCGAAAGGGTTTCCATCAGGATTTTCAAATCGAGTTCTTCTCCATAATCGGGAAATAAAACCGTCACATCACAAAAACGGAATCCGTAGAGTTCTTGCGTTTTACGAATGCGTTTCACTTCCATGATATCGCCATTGGCAATAAAATCCATTT
The DNA here is from genome assembly GCA_031284765.1 of Candidatus Symbiothrix sp. GTDB lineage: Bacteria > Bacteroidota > Bacteroidia > Bacteroidales > Azobacteroidaceae > Azobacteroides. The sequence goes on along the minus strand of JAITXK010000111.1, from coordinate 2,834 downwards.
TGGGGGAATGTTCCGCCCAATAATAATTGTTTTTGGCGACCAGTAGCAAATCGCCAGACGAAAGTTCATCTTCGCGCCAAAGGATGCGGTTGCGAATGCCGTTGTTGAAGATATTCGCACGCTTGTTGGAACGCAAAATGATCATGGTTTCTTCTTTGCCGTCGCGCTGATAGGCTTCTTCGATACATCCGATCAATTCATCGCCGCGCACAACGTGTACGTCGGGATATTTTTCCGTTTTAATTTTTGGAAAATCATTGACATTGCCCTTCTCAATGGATTTACGCAAGGCTGTAGCATTCATCAAAATGCCCGACTTTTCGGCTTGACGAACCACTTGGGTCAGCGTAATGCTTTGCACATTCAAATTATATCCTTGCAACACAGATACTTCCAAGGCCGGACTTTCCGTTTGCGACACCGGAGGCAACTGTGCCGAATCACCCATCAAAATCAGACGGCAACCTTCGCCGCTATACACATAATGAATCAAATCGTCCAGCAAACGGCCGGTGCCGAACGAAAACGAATCCAATCCGTCGTTGGAAATCATCGAAGCCTCATCTACGATAAATAAGGTATGTTTATGCAGATTATCGGCCAAAACAAATCCCGACGGCTCGTTGGAAAACACTTTTTGACGGTAAATTTTTTTATGTATGGTAAAAGCGTTTTGTCCGGCATAAGCGGAAAACACCTTAGCGGCACGACCTGTTGGAGCCAACAAGACCGATTTTTGCTGTAATTCGTTCATCGCCCGCACAATCGCTCCAATCAAGGACGATTTGCCCGTTCCGGCATAACCTTTCAATAAAAATAAAGCATCTCTATTTGTATCAAATAAAAAACGACCCAATTGTTCCAATGCCATGGATTGCTCTTCTGTAGGAGTGAATGGGAAATATTTTTTTATTTGTTCTAAAAAGAAATCGTGTATCATTGGACAAAGTTAAAATTTATTTTTTACATTTGCAGCATGAAAGGAAACACAATATCGAAACAAGTCATGCAAATTCTCTTGGCAATGGTAATTGTTTTGCTTGTATATATTTTTTGTATAAGTATTTATGGAAATTAGACTCCCCGAAAATATGCATTTAAATCGGTTGAACGAATCTATTTTAACGATTGAAGTTCATCCCGACCGCGTGGCCTTTTCGCTATCGAATCCGGACAACGAGGAAGATAGCTATTATCATTCCATTTCCGGAACCGATTTATCCGATGCTTTCTCCCAATTTCAAAATGCGTATTTTGATAATGTGTTTTTTGCATGTTCTTTCAAAAAAGTACAGATAATCAATTATTTATCAATATTTACTTTCGTCCCCGCAATCCTATTCGAAGAAGAGGACGAAGAAGAATACACACAATTTCTTTTCACTTCCGCTTCGGGAAAAATCCTGCATCAATATTTGCAAAAACAAGCTGTTATCTTGTTGCACGAACTTCCGCAAAACATTTACGATTTTTTCAAACGCACGTTTGTGGATGCGCAATTTATGCATTGGACGGCGTTGTTCATCACGCATTGCCACAAGGAACCAAGCGTTGTTGCCGGTAACTGCATGTTCATCAGCAAACAGGAACAAGCAATATACATTCTTTGTTTCTCGCAAGACAACTTGTTGTTATGCAATCAATTCGAATGTAAGAAAGACCACGATGCCGCTTATTATGTCCTGTATATTTGGAAACAACTGCAATTCGACCAACAAAAAGATTTCGTTTATATTGCCGATACTACTCCGGTTTTGTTGGAGGAATTAAAAAGATATATTGCCCACATTGCTCCTTTGCAAATACCTTCGTTGCTGGTATACGAATCGTAATATGAATAACACACTGATTGACAATTCGTCCCTTACACTTTCGATGAGTCAAACGTTGAAAAATTGTTTTCAAGTACAAGGTCTCAAGGAAATAAAAATCGCCACCGGTTATTGGGACTTGCCGGGAATGGTTTTGATATTCGATGAACTTCGTGATTTTTTGAAAACAGAGGATGTGAAACTGCAATTGCTCATTGGCGAAGACCCGCGCGTAAGAATCTATCAACAGCTCTCACCAGCTATAAAAAACCCGCAGTTTCCGGAGGAGTATATCAAGAAAGATATCAATGAGCTGGAACTAAAAGCCGAATATCAAAAAGTAGTCAATCTGCTGCTTACCTATTGTGATGATACGGAACAATCCAAAATAGAAATCCGAATTTTTCGCAAAAACGAACAGGAGAAGACCCAGTTTCTTCATTCAAAATGTTATATATTCAATGGTGAAGAAAATGCTTTCGGTATCATCGGCAGTTCTAATTTTACCAAAAAAGGATTGGAAGACAATGCCGAATTGAATTATTTAGAAACTACGCCACACATTGTAAAATACGGAGTACAAGGCTCTATTAAAGGACATATTGGATGGTTTAACGAAAAATGGGAACAAAGCCAACCGTGGAACAAACTGTTTTTGGAAGAGATTTTAAGGAAATCGCCGATAGGGGAAAATGTAGAAAATGAGAGAAAAGCAATCAAACCCTACGATGTTTATATAAAATTTCTACAAAATCTTTGGGGCGATGTGGTGGACAATAAAAGCGTCAGTATGCTCGAAGCCTTTCTTCCGCCCGAAGTGCAAAAACTGCAATACCAATTTGATGCTGTCAATCAAGGGTATAGCATTATGAAACGCCATAACGGATTTATTCTTGCCGATGTTGTCGGTTTGGGAAAAACGATGGTCGGCATTATGGTTGTCAAACGCTTTCTCGAAGATACGCATACCGACGGACGCTCTCGTAATGTGTTGATTGTAACGCCTCCGGCTATCAAAAAAGC
>JAITXK010000068.1 GCA_031284765.1 Candidatus Symbiothrix sp. | reverse complement strand
ACCAGGATGACCATCAATGGCAATGCAACCAGTATTTTAGGGATAAAGGAGTTGCGGAAAATTTGTTTGAATTCTTTTTGAATTAAATAGTTTAGCATAATTGTTTTGTATTCTTGGCCGGGGGGAGGCTATTCCAACCGCGTTTTAAAGTTTCGTAAACTAATGGTGATAATTGCAACCGCCATTCCAATCAAGATCAGCATTTCGGTCCAGATATGGCTCACGCCCGCGCCTTCAATCATCACTTTGCGCACGCCCGAAATAAACCAGCGGGCAGGTACGATGCTTGATATCCATTGCAAGACCACAGGCATGCTTTCGATGGGGAACATCATGCCCGAAAGTATCATTATCGGCATCATCAAACCCATTCCCGAGGCCAGAAGCGCCGCGACCTGCGTATTCACGAGGGTCGAAATCAGTAATCCCAAAGCGAGAGATAAGATGATGAATATCAACGAGAAAACATTCAGCCAGATGAGATTGCCCGTAATGGGCACGTGCAAGAGGAAGACCGACATCAACAAAATGACAATCAGGATAAACCAGGAGAGGATGAAGTAGGGCGTCATTTTAGCAATCACAATCGTGACCGGCTTGACCGGCGATGTCAGCAAGACTTCCATCGTTCCCGTTTCTTTTTCGCGGACAATGGCAATCGACGTCATCATGGCACAAATAAGGATGAGAATAAGGCCCATCAGTCCGGGAACGAAGTTGTAGGAACTCTGCATTCCCGGGTTATGCAGCATCTGCGTTTGCGGAATGATGCGAACCGGAATATTCATCTCCCGCATGAGTTCCTGTTGATAACCGGCGACAATACTTGTGGCGTACGCTGTGGCTACGGTGGCCGAATTGGGGTCGGAGGCATCGGCCAGAAACTGTACGGAGGCTTCGCCGGTGTGATACAGATTCGCGTTGAAACGATCGCTGAAAATCACGGCAAAGTTGATTTTGTCGGCTTTGAACAGGGCATCGGCCTCTTCGGGCGTTTTCAACAGTTGCACGAATTGAAAGGACTCGCTCGCATCCAACTGTTGGATAATGTGCCGCGTGGATACATCGTTAGAGGGGTCATAAACCGCCATCTTCACGTTCTTCACATCGGTGCTGAGGGCAAAACCGATAATCAGAATTTGTGCCACGGGGATGCCGATAATAATCATCATCGTCCGGACATCGCGAAAAATGTGGTGAAACTCTTTTCTTACAAATGAGAGGAATTGTTTCATGTTCTTGTTGCTTTTCGTGCTAATTTTCTAAACACCTCATCCATGTTTTCTGCTTGAAACTGTTGCCGTAGGTTTTTCGGTGTGTCCAGCGCATCAATCCGGCCGTCCACCATGATGGAGACGCGGTTGCAGTATTCGGCCTCATCCATGTAATGGGTCGTTACGAAAACGGTGATGTCGCGCGAGGCCGCTTCGTAAATCAATTCCCAAAACTGACGGCGGGTGATGGGGTCAACGCCGCCGGTCGGTTCATCCAGAAACACAATTTGCGGCTCGTGGAAAATAGCGATAGAGAAGGCGAGTTTTTGTTTCCATCCCAAGGGCAATGCTTTTACCAAGGTGTTTTTTTCGGCCATCAATCCAAGTTCCGAGAGGGTTATCTCTATTTTCGGAAGAATCTGTTTGTCCGGCATGCCGTAAATTCCGGCAAATAAACGCATGTTTTCCCATACCTTTAAATCCTCGTACAAAGAGAATTTCTGACTCATGTATCCGATGTTTCGCTTCACTTGTTCGGATTGTTTGGCGATATCATAACCGGCAACGAAACCTTTGCCCGAAGTCGGTTTACTCAATCCGCACAACATTCGCATGGCAGTGGTTTTGCCCGCGCCGTTTGCTCCGAGGAAGCCGAATATTTCGCCTTTCGCTACGGAGAACCGGATGTGGTCAACGGCGGTAAAGTTGCCAAAGCGTTTCGTCAGGTCGTGAACCTCGATAACAGCGCCGGAATCCCTCCTTGAAAATGCTTGATTCAACGGCTTCTGAGTTGGTTTATACTCGCTTTGCGCCCCCTCTCTATGGGAGAGAGGGTCAGGGGGAGAGGCTATTTTAATAAAACAATCTTCAATCGTGGGCGTAATTTCCGTGAAAGCAGGGGAAGGCGCATCCTCCCCTTTGAACGTCACGTGCAAAACCTCTCCGAACATATACACCGATTCGACATTCGGATTGCTCCGTAATTCTCCCAACAAACTGAAATTATCGTTCGATTCCACCTGATACAGTTTTTTCGGGAATTGCTCCACAATCTTGGCCGGCGTTTCAATCGACAGAATCTCTCCATGCTGTATCAGTGCAATGCGGTCGCATAAATTAGCTTCATCCATATACGGCGTGGAAACGACAATGGTGATGCCTTCCCGCTTCAAATCCCGTAACATTTCCCAAAATTCCTTGCGGGAAACAGGGTCAACGCCGGTAGTCGGTTCATCCAAAAAGAGGACCACCGGTTTGTGAATCAAGGCGCAGGACAAAGCCAGTTTTTGCTTCATCCCTCCTGATAACTTGCCCGCGCGGCGTTGCTTGAACGGTTCGATTTGACAATAAATAGCTTGGATGAGCCGGTAATTTTCTTCGACCGTTGTGTTGAAAATCGAAGCAAAGAATTGGAGATTTTCTTCCATCGTCAAATCCTGATAAAGCGAGAATTTGCCCGGCATATACCCGATTTTGTTTCGCAGTTCTTTAAAACCGGTAACCACATCCAAACCGGCGACTTGTGCCGTTCCCGAATCCGCCACCAGCAAGGAAGTCAGGATGCGGAAAAGCGTGGTTTTGCCGGCGCCATCGGGGCCAATCAAACCGAATAATTCGCCGGCCGGCACGTCAAAAGAAATGTCCTTCAAGGCAGGAAATTCTCCGAAACGCTTGCTGATATGATTAACGGAGATTGCTCCCGAATCTGACTTCGCCATACATTCCAATTTTTAGATACCCATCGTTTTTGACTGCAATTTTCACGGCATACACTTGATTGGCACGTTCGTTTTTGGTCAAAATCGTGCGGGGTGTAAATTCCGCCTTGTCGGAAATCCATGTGATTTCACCTTTGTATTCGTTCAATTCTTTTCGCCCGAAATCGGCAAAGACCGACACTTTCTGATTCAGTTTCAACTGTGTAAGTTGTTCGGCGACAATGTAGGCTCGCAAATAGAGGTCGTCCAGATTTGCCATTTTGAACAAGGGTTTGCCTTGCGCAGCCAATTCGCCTTTCTCGGCATATTTCGACAGGACTGTTCCGCTAACCGGTGCGGTAATCAGGCTTTTTGCAATCAAATCCTCCACCTGTTCCACTTGAATCTGCAAAGCGGCGATTTCGGACGAAAGACTGCTGTTGCCGTTCTGCAACGCATCCGTTTGTGCCGCTAATTGCTTTTGCAGCACGTCGATAGACGACTGAATATCATCGACTTGCTTTTGCGTGGTGGCATTTGCTTGTTGCAACTTTTGGAAGCGGGACAACTCCGTTTGCTGCTTGGCAATCTGCTGTTTGAGCGATGCAATTTGCACGGCAACATTGTAGGTTCGACTATTGACGGCTTTCATACTCGCCTGCAACTGTTCTTTTTTCAGATGCAATTGCAGCGTGTCGATATAGCCCGCAGATTGGTTTGCCTCCAATGTTTGGCCTTCCGCAATATCGAATTGCAGGATTTGTCCAGCGGCTTGCGCCGATACTACTACTTCCGATGCCTCGAAAGTTCCCGAAGCATCGGATTTTCCTTTTTTGTTTCCGCAACTTGTTACGACGAACAAGAGGATGCACAGGGTCATTGTTTTATTTGTGTTCATATTTTTGTATTTTGGCCTCCCGGGGGGAGAGGTCAGTTCGTAACATTCCTTAAATTATAAATCGCCCTCAATAAATCAATTTCATGCGCCGTTTTTGTTTGTCGGGCGATATTTTCCTGAGTCAGTTCCCTCATGAGGTCGGTAACGGTGAGCGTTCCATTCTCCACTTTGGCCTCGGCCGATTTGCGAATGTTTTCGCGTAGCGACACAATCTCGTCATCGTCCTGCATCAGGGCGTGCAAGCGTTGAAGTTCCTGATTCTCTCGGCTCGCACTCAAACGGATGTTGTATAAAAAAAAGTCTTTCTGTGTATCGACCGCATTTTTATTCACTTCAATCTTCCGTAAATCATTTTTTTGCGTGTATAGTGCGCCGAAGTTCCACGACAGGCGGACACCGCCGATATAAAAAGCGTCAAACTCGTCCGACAGCATGTTCAAGCCCGGACGGCCGTATCCGCCCTGCAAAAACAAACCTAATTTCGGCAGGAATGAAGATTTAATCAGGGCTTTTTGTGCATCAAACAGGCGGGCTTGTGCGCTGAAGAATTGCAGTTCAGGCCGGTTAATCCGGAGGTTGCGAGTTGAACCCGCAAGGGCAAAAGAGGCATTATTGATATCCGGTTTTACAAGAACCATATTTTCCGGCAACTCTTGACCGAGCATCAAACCCAACATTTCCACGTATGCCCGGCGAGCAGATTGAATCTGTGTGCGCACCTGTTTCGCATTCAACTGTTCGATTCTCACAACGTCCAAATCGGACTGATTGGCCACCCCCGATTCCATAAATGACTGTACGCGCACCACATTCCGTTGCAATTCGTCCGTCAGGAAACGGTTTTGTTCCAGTTGTGCATCGCAGAGCAGAATGCCGAAAAACAATTGATTGACGCGGTCTTCCAAGGCGTACATTTCAACTTCCAACTGCTGGCTTTCCACTTCCGAACCGGCTTCCGCCAGTTTGCGTTGCGAGCGGATGGCGCCGCCGTCCCAAATTACCTGAGAGGCCTCGATAGTTACCTGATATTGGTCTTTCGTTGGCGTTGGAATTTCGGGAAACAGTGAGCCTAAAGCACCCAATTGCGAGAAATCAATCGGAATTTTCGTCACTTCCGATTGGTAAGTCGCCCGTGCATTCAGCTGAACCTGAGGCAACCACGCCTTGGCAACATTCGACAAGTTATAGTTTTTCGATTGCCGGATTAAATCGTATTTCCGAATCAGCGGATAATTTTCTTTGGCTTGTTGTTGGCAATCGTCAATCGTCAGTTGAGCGGATGCGATTGAACCAAAACCCATCAACGATAGAATACTAACAAGGATTGTTTTCATTGTATTTTCAAACTATTGATAATGATTTCTACATTGTTTTTCTTTCTCGCATTCAAAAATTTTTGATACTCAGGATTCTCACGGTCTTTTTCTACATCAAAGAAAATTTGCGCGGCAACAAAAGCAAAGACATTTAATGACCCGATATTCAACAATAAATCGAAGAATTTAACCGGACGGACGCCACCCTTTTTCTCTTCCTTGTTAAAAGCCCTCTCTATTTGCTTCAATAGTTCCATTCCAATCGGAAAAACTTGCTGTAAAATAAACTGTTTCCGCTCCTGACTTTGAATGATTTCCCGAAAAACAAACAGGGGAAGTCTTGGATTTTCAACCAGAAAATCGAAATGCGTTTCGATGCCGATTTGCAATTTCTCAAAAAAAGGCAAGTCGCTGTCAAAAGCTTTAACAAAAAAGTTCAACAGTTGCGCCGCTTTTTTCTCAAAAATCTGATTGAACAACACTTCTTTGGTCCGAAAATAATAATGCAGCATGGCATGATTTACACCTGCTGCCGCAGCAATTTCCATGCAACGGGTAGCGGCAAAACCTTTTTGAATAAAAATTTGCTCCGCGGCCGCCAATATGCTTTGCTCTGTGTTTGTCTGATTTACTTCCATGTTTAGTTGATTTGTTTAACAACTCTGTTAACAGGCGACAAATATAAAAGAGAAAAAAATGTTGTGCAAGTTTTCAAGAGAAAAGATTTAATTTTTAACTTTTATTTTGGAATAACCTGAAGATTGTGGGCTAACCAACTATCTTGCCCTCTATCTTTTGTTCGTTGCAATACTCCTGAATAATCTCAATAATTTCCGCCCCGAACTGTTGCAGTTTCTTCGGCCCAATGCCGTTGATTTGCGCCAGTGTTTTACCCTCAACCGGCAGATAATTGACTAATTCGTACAAGGCTTTTTGCGAAAAAATCCCGTAAGCAGGCACATTCATTTCAACCGATTTGACCGTCCGCCAAGTCCGAAGACGATTGAATAATATCGGGTGCACTATTTCTTCGTTCTCCAAGGCGGAGAACTTGCGGGCTTCTTTCGGTTTGGTCTTTTCGATGGATGCTATGGCTTTTGCCTGCAACAAGTCCATCAAACGGAAACCAGAACTACAAGCTTTCAGACTTTCGTATTTGATGCGGGCATCTTCCTCCAAACGGTTTACGGCATCGTTCAGCTGCTTTTTCACGGCTTTATTGTCAATATCCAAATCGGCTTTGGACAGCACATCCAACAGGAGCGTTTGTGTTTTTGCGGAAAAATAAACAGCCGCCGGACCAATGCGCTCCTGCAAAGCCGTATTTTGTTCCACATCGGGTTGCGGAGGCAACAAGCGATTGATTTGCGCTTGAAACTTGTCGGCCACCTCAATGATGTCCTGCTGCACCGGCGGAAACATTTTCTGCAACAAATTTTGTGTAAAAACAGGAATACTCCCCGCATTTTCATGAATGATTTTTTCAATGTACAATATCCGGTTCCGGAATGTGCCAAAGCGAAAAAGTTCCATCAATAACTCGTTTTGATAGGCTATGCGCGCCGAATTCAACTGATTTTCATCGGGTTGATTTTGCTCGATTTGTTGCGTAAAACCGCTGACTGTCCGGTCGTTAATAATACTGCGGTTGTGAATAGGGGTACTGAGCACCATGCCTTCGAGCGTCTTACAACGGCTGAGGGCGACATACACCTGTCCATGAGCAAAAGACGATTGGGCATCAATGACGGCACGCTCAAAAGTCAATCCCTGACTCTTGTGAATGGTAATCGCCCACGCCAATTTGAGCGGATATTGGATAAACGAACCTTCCTCCACTTCTTCTATTTCGTTGGTTGCTTCGTTGAGACTGAAGCGTACATTGCTCCATTTCATGGGTTGAACCGTAATTTCTTCATCGTCATCCGGACAACGAACCACAATTTCTTTCGCATCGATGTGCGCAATTTTCCCTATCTTCCCGTTGTAAAAAAGCTTTTCGGCCGACGAGTCGTTTTTTACGAACATCACTTGCGCCTGTTCTTTCAATACCAATTCAAAATCGGTGGGATAGGAATATTCGGGAAAAGTTCCTTCTACAGTGGCTTTAAAACGAAATTCTTTTCCCCGCAAGGCCGAAAGTTTGCTGTCGTTGAGGCGTTGTGCCTGCGCATTGTGTGTGCAAAGCGTGATATAGCCGTCGCCTTCTTTCGGTTGAAAATCAGGAATATAGCGTTTATTTAAAGCTTCGAGCGCCGAGGCATCCAGATTGTTTTCACGGACTTTATTCAAGATAGAAATAAAATGTTCGTCTTGCTGACGAAAAACATGCGTGAGTTCGATGCTCACAAACGATGTTTCACGTAAGGCCTTACTGCTGAAGAAATAAGGCGTATCGTAATAACGACTGAGCAGTTCGCGTTCATCATCCTTAACCACAGGGGCCAGCTGTTGCAAATCGCCAATCATCAGCAGTTGAACGCCGCCAAAAGGTTTGCTGTGGGTGCGGAAACGACGAAGCACAGCATCTACCGCATCCAATAAATCGGCGCGAACCATACTGATTTCATCAATTACCAATAAATCAAGACTCCGAATGATATTGGTTTTTTCACGGCTGAGGCGCATTTGGTCGGATTTCAGACGGTCAACATCCACCATGAGGCCAAAAGGCAACTGGAAAAACGAATGAATGGTTACTCCATGCGCATTGATGGCAGCAACGCCTGTCGGCGCCACCACAACCATTCGTTTGGACAATGTTTCACGTAAATGGTGCAAAAAAGTAGTTTTGCCGGTACCGGCCTTCCCTGTCAAAAAGATGTTTTGCCCTGTGTATCGCACATAGTTAGTGGCAAGTTCGAGTTGTTGGTTGGTTTGCATGTTGCTTGGTTTTTATGTTAAAATTCAATTTGTTTACGATATTCTGCCTGATTGCCTGCGCCGTCTGTTACCACCAATCGCAAGGTTTGTTCCCCTTTTTTCATCCGTTGGGAATCGTATTTGCAAGACAATATATTGGATTTGGCATCGTATTCGAAGAGGACAAAACGGCCGTCCAAAGTTCCTTTATAGCTTTGAATACCGCTCAAATCGTCAACAATGCGTAACAGAATTTGTTGATTGGCAGTCCAATTCAGCTCTTTAACCGGACGAATCACCGGTGGATTGTTGTCTGTTTCGACGGTAAATGAACCCAATTCGCGCGTTTTAGCCTGTATTCGGCCGTTCAGGTATTTGCCGCCCAACCACGAACGGTTCCCGCGTCCAATCTGCACCACGCCGTATTTTGATTTATCGGGAAAAATATCGTTCGGAATATCCAATGTGACAGGACAATATGAATGTAGAGGTATCCGCTCTCCTATGTTGTAAACAGGGGCAAATGCCGTATCATTCGGAATCACAACCACTTGCAGATAGGTATCAGTATATAAATTGCCTGCCGGAATTTTCAAATTCACCCCTTGTCCGACAAAGGCATTATCCTTATTATAAGCAAAATACGTGCCGGCAGGTGGTGTATAAGGAATTCGCGTTGGTTTGCCTTCAATATTGAAGTTCAAACGGCTTGTATTGTCATATACATCTTTCAAAATATATTCCAGATGGTATATTTTTTCTTCATTGATAGTGATCATTCCTTTATTTACAGGCAGGTTGATGCGGAGTTTATTACCCGGCTCGGTAAACGACTTGATGTAAAACGATTTGTTTTCAATCCATTCCTGCCAATCGATATAGGAGTTGATGTAACGGGAGTCTTCAAAGTAAAAGCCATCCATCAACGAGTGATAGATTACTTTGCCGTCCATTTTCAGGATAATTTCATTTACGCCATAAATGTTGGACGTTTCATTCATTACATCGTATGCTTTGATGCCGACACCAATTTTACCCCAAGCCGTTAAGGTTTTTGCCACACTTTTCCGGCCTGCTTTATCCGTTGATACGTTAAACGATTGATTTTGAATCTTTCCATTCACTATTCCTGCATTGAACTGCGGATACAACCGGATTTCCTGCACTTGGGGCGGACGGGTATCGAGAATTTGCTTTTTGTAATACGGCAAAGCATCCATGACTTTGCCCGTCTTCGTATTTCGAAATTCAAAATGCAGGTGCGGGCCGCCTGAACCACCCGAATTACCACTCCACGCAATGCGTTCACCTTGCTTTACCGGAAATGTTTTCTCCGAAGGATAGAGTTCCACCGCAAACGACTCGGTGGTATATTGCCTGTTTCGCACAACCGTTTCGATTTTCGGGGCAAAACGTTCCAAATGGGCATAAACCGAAGTCGTTCCATCGGGATGATTGATATACAGTGCATTACCATAGCCATAAGGACTGACATTCACCCGCGAAACAAATCCGTCTTTGACGGCTCGCACGGGTTGTCCGGTGCGTTCCTGCGTCTTAAAATCGATTCCGGAATGGAAATGTCCGCCCCGTAATTCGCCAAAATTGCCGCTCAAATACAGGGGGATGCTCATAGGTGTAACAGGCTCTTGCGCTTGTACAACCTGAGCAAACAATAATCCGAATAATAACACCCTCATTACGGGCTTAACCGACATAATAACACCTAATTTCATATCTTTCATTCTATCAATTCTCCTTTTCCTTGCCGTATGATTTCGATTTCTTCGCCGGTGCAATCCACTACGGTAGAAGGGATTAAACCGCCGTAACCGCCGTCAATTACCACATCAACCATCCGGCCGTATTCTTCTTCAATCAATTCGGGGTCGGTACTGTATTCCAATACATCGTCTTTATCGCGGAC
>JAITXK010000053.1 GCA_031284765.1 Candidatus Symbiothrix sp. | reverse complement strand
ACCACCGGATAATTTTTTTCATTCAACAAAATATCAAACAACTTGATAAAATAGTCGGCATTGTTTTCCATTAGAAAAGAAAAAATATTTTGGTCATAGACTAAAATATCGCTTGCATTCATCCTGTTCGATAAAATTTCATCAAAGAAAAAATCATGGCGATTGCCTCTCAAAGGCAGATTATATACTTGCGTGGCCTGATATTTATTGGGATAATTATCCCTTTCGCGTTCGGTACGCAAATCCACCACAGACGTGATTTTCAATCCTTTCAAAAGATCCCTGTCGTAGTGCGTAGCCATCGACAAAGAACCTGAACGATAAATTTTCCCCCACTTCATTTGTTGATGGTCATTCGTATAATAACCTCCCAAATCCCGGAAATTAAATATTCCCTGCATGGGAATATTCCGTGGGGCAATGACTGTAGCGTATTTTTTGTTGAAAACCAGTTTCAAATACGAACGTGTAAACGCCTTAGCCAAAACATTTTGATAACCTGCTTGAATATCCTGTTCAAAAATAGGAGAGCAACGGTTAAAAGAATCAGGATTGGTTGATTCATACGCTTTTACAACCCCTTCCATGGGCGGAAAAGTTTCCCACTTAATCAAATACGTTCCGTTTGGCTTCAATTCGCAAACGGCATTAATTTGAGGACTGTCTTTGGCGCAGCCGGCAAACAAAGTCAAAGAGATGATAGAAAATAATATCTTTTTGAACATTAGATTGTTTTTATCAAACCGATAAGGCAAAAGTAGATAAAAAAATAAGACCAATCTGCAGATTAATTTTATTTAACCAATATGAATAATTATTTCAAACATGGAAGAAAAACCGTACTTTTGCAACCATGGAACACAACATTGACATGAAACAACTGGTATTGAAAGATACCTCGTTTGTAAATTTAATGAATAAGCGGATTTTTAATATCCTGCTCATCGCCACGCGCTACGATGCGTTCATGCTGGAAGATGACGGCCGCATCGACGAACAAATTTTTAACGAATATACCTCACTCAGTTTGCGCTATCCGCCCCGGTTTACGCAAGTTTCTACCGAAGAGGAAGCCCTGTCCGCGTTATCCCAATATCATTTCGATCTGGTGATTTGCATGCCGAACATGGATGATTCGGATACTTTTGCGACCGCCAATCACATCAAATCACTCTATCCGGCGATACCGATTGTCGTCCTGACCCCTTTTTCGCGAGAAGTTTCCCGCCGGATTGCCAGCGAAGATTTATCGGCCATCGACTATGTTTTTTCGTGGTTGGGCAATGCCGAATTGCTGCTGGCCATCATCAAATTACTGGAAGACCGCATGAATGTGGACGACGATATCGCCTGCGTGGGCGTGCAAACCATCCTTTTGGTCGAAGATTCGATCCGTTTTTATTCCTCTGCCCTACCTTTGCTCTACAAATTTGTGCTGCAACAATCCAAGGAGTTTTCCAAGGAAGCGCTCAATGCCCATCAGCAAACTTTGCGAATGCGGGGACGGCCGAAAATCCTGCTGGCACGCTCTTATGAAGAAGCCGAACAACTGTTCTATAAATACAAAAATCATCTTTTGGGCATCGTGTGCGACATGAGTTTTACCCGGAAAGGAGAAAAAGACCTGTTGGCCGGTTATAAATTCGGATGCAAAGTGCGGAGTGAAGACCGGTTCGTGCCCATTATCTTCGATTCGTCCGAGTCATCCAATAAAACGTATGCCGATGAATTGCAATGCAGTTTCGTTGATAAAAATTCCAAAACGTTTCCGCAAAGTCTGCGCAAAGAAATTACGAACAATTTCGGCTTCGGCGATTTCATCATCATCAATCCCAGCAACCACAGCGAGGTAATGCGGATTACCTCGTTGGTTGACCTGCAAAAGAAGATTTTCGACATTCCGGGCGATTCGCTCGTTTATCATTTGTCGCACAATCATTTTTCGCGTTTTTTCTACTCGCGGGCCATTTTTCCCATTGCCGAATTTCTGAAAGACATTGATGTTTCCGAATATAAAGACATGAACGAGGCACGGCAAGTGGTTTTCGATGCCATTGTTGCCTATCGCCGGATGAAAAACTCGGGTGTGGTGGCCGTCTTTGAAAAAGAACGTTTCGACCAATATTCCAACTTTGCCCGCATCGGCGAAGAATCATTGGGCGGGAAAGGGCGCGGCTTGGCATTTATGGGACAAATGATTAAAAGCCATCTGAAAGAATTGGAAGACAAATTCAAGCAAATCAAAATCCAGATTCCCAAAACCGTGGTCTTGGCCACTGATATTTTTGATGAATTTATGGAGAGTAACGAATTGTATTCCATCGCTTTACAGGATTTGCCCGATGACGACATCCTGCAATCTTTTCTCAAGGCCGAATTGCCCAAGCGCTTGCTCGAAGATTTTGCCGCCTTTTTCGAAGTGGTTAAAACACCCATCGCCATCCGTTCGTCAAGTCTTCTCGAAGACTCCCATTATCAGCCCTTTGCGGGAATCTACAATACCTACATGATTCCCTACACGGAAGACCTAAACGAAATGATGAACAAGCTGAGCAATGCCATCAAAGGCGTGTACGCCTCGGTTTTTTTTCGCGACAGCAAAGCGTATATGACCGCTACACAAAATCTGATTGATCAGGAAAAGATGGCCATCGTCTTGCAGGAAGTGGTCGGGCAAAAGTATGGAGAGCGCTTCTACCCTATTATTTCAGGTGTCGCCCGTTCGTTGAATTATTATCCGGTCGGCAATGAGAAACCCGAAGACGGCATTGCCAACATCGCCCTTGGCTTGGGGAAATATACGGTGGACGGCGGAATTACGCTCCGTTTTTCGCCCCGTCATCCACATTCCATTATCCAAACCAGCACCTTGGAGATGGCGTTAAAGGAAACCCAAACGCAATTCTATGCTTTGAATCTTCAATCGTTGGCTTCCAATCTGTTTTCGACCAACGATGCCTACAATTTATTGAAATTGCCGGTCAAAGAAGCCGAAGCCGACGGAACATTGCAATACCTTGCTTCCACCTACAACCCCGAAGATGATGCGCTGTTGGATGGATTTTATCCGGGTAAAAACCGCAAAGTCATTACTTTTGCAGGCGTTTTGCAACACCCTGTTTTCCCTTTATCCGAGATTTTGGATTACATGCTGCAATTGGGACAAACCGAAATGGGACGTCCCGTTGAAATTGAATTTGCCGTCAATTTGGAGAAAAAAGAGGAAAACAAGGCGGCAGGCGCTTTTTATCTTCTGCAAATCCGTCCGATTGTAGATGGAAAAGAAATGACGATCGAAGATTTAACGCAAATATCCCACGAACCTCTCTTGCTCTTTTCGCAACATGCAATGGGACATGGTATTTTAAACGATGTAGCCGATGTAATTTACGTCAAAACCACGGACTTCGATGCCGCAAACAATCCCGTCATCGCTTCCGAAATTGAAACGTGGAACAAACAATTGGTTGAAGAAGGTAAAAACTACATACTCATCGGCCCGGGACGTTGGGGAAGCAGTGATTCCCGCTTGGGCATTCCCGTCAAATGGCCGCAAATATCCAATGCACGGCTCATTGTCGAATCGGGATTGGAAAATTACCGCATCGAACCCAGCCAGGGCACGCATTTTTTCCACAACCTGACTTCCTTGGGTGTTGGTTATTTTACCATCAATCCCTATTTAAAAGAGGGTATTTTTGATGAAGCGTTTCTGAACAGTCAACCGGCAATGCAGGAAACCACTTTCCTTCGACATGTTCGTTTGGAAAAACCATTATTAATCAAAATGGATGGAAAGAAAAATGTGGGGGCGGTGGTGGTTGGCTAAAGAACCGTTAACGGCTATGGAGAGGTTATATATTACCTGAGAATGAGAGAGGGAAAATACAAGATTATTATTGCCACGAACTAATTTTCTTCAAACTTCATTTGGAGTTTTGTAAAGAGATTCGTACCTTCGCAGCCGATTTCAAACATGATACAATAAAGTCTCCGTAGCTCAGTTGGTAGAGCAAATGACTCTTAATCATTGGGTCCAGGGTTCGAGTCCCTGCGGGGACACCCACTCAAAGCATAACATGCCGTAACATTATACTGACATGACTCCATTAGATAAGGATTTACAGAAAAATAAAAATACTATTGAAGATTTTTATAGTATTTCGAAACGAGTAAGAGAATATTTACCTAATGTCCTTAGTGGGTCTGTTGATAAAAAAGGTTATACTATTTTTGTGTCGGACGTTGCTAATTCTAAAAGGTATCTTAGACCAATAAATAAAGTGCTGTATATTCAAGACGAAACTATATTTGAGCAATCTTATCAGATTTTTTTACAAACACTTTCCAAAATTAAATCTCGAAATTTGGAGTTTAAAAAGGATGAAAAGGATAATATAAATTCATTTTTATATACCATACAACAGTCTATTGGTGCTGGGCTTGATTTAATGGTTGACCCTAATAGCGCAAGAAAGCATGTTGGAAATCGTTTTGAAGAATTAATAAGAGTAGTCTTTACCGATATTGGAATATCAAACAAAAGAATTGTTCTTCGAATACCTTACAATACAGATGAAGGAGAAAAAATTTATAAATGTGAAAATGATTTAGTCCTATCCCCTTTTGAAAAAGTGGCTTCTACTCCAGAACAATTGAATGAAAAAGAAATTGTCGTTTCTGTAAAAACAACATCTAAAGATAGAATGGGGAAAATGTTTATAGACAAAATCTTACTGGAAAAATTTGTAAAACATCCACAAAAAGTTGTTGGTATTTTCAATAACGATGTACAACGAAAAAAGAACAATGACATCAGCTTTACTTTGGTGTCTGGCCTTTTTATGGTGTACACCAAATTTTTGACGGAAGTAGAAGGAGTATATTATCTCGATCCTCCACCGACAGCTCAAAAAGAACCTTATAACAGATATATGAAACCCTTTTCAGAGTTGATAACAAGTGATGTATTCAAATTATTTGCTTCGTAAGCTCTTTCTTCTTTTATGGGAGTCAGTCTCGTCTTTGGCTGAAAAAATTCGGGCAATATGGGCTTTGTCTGTGAGTCGTTCTTTGATAATATTACAATAGTCAGGTTCTTTTTCAATACCAATCCATCTTCGCTGATACGCTTCAGCTACGGCATAAGTAGTTCCTGAACCACCAAAAGGGTCAAGGATACAACTGTCTTGTACCGATGAAGAGAGTATGATTTTTCTCAAAAGTTCAACCGGTTTTTGTGTTTCATGGGGGTATCTTTCCCATGCCCCATTGGAAATTGTCGGAATTTCTAAAACATCTTTAGGCTTTGCCCCTAACGGATTAGGCTCCCATTCGTAAGAGTTTCCATTCTGTCCATTGGAATATTGAGACGTTTCCGCTTGTGTTCGCTTGGGATACTTCGTTGTATGTTCATTATATGGAATACGAACCTCATCAATATTGAAAATGAAATCATTTGTTTTTCTGAAATGGAGAATGCTTTCATGTGAACGTCCCCAATCTTTGCCAAGATTTGCTTTATTCCGATAAAACCAGACTAACCACCGACATCCTTTAAAAAAAGGAGATGCTACGTATTTGATATCTGCAAGAATTTCAGAAAATCCGCATATATAAAGAGAGCCTGTTTTTGTTAATACCCGTTGGGCTTCTCTAACCCATTCTAAAGTCCAATCAAGGTATTCCCTTTGAGAGTTAAAATAATCCCATTCTGCCTTTTTTATATTGTATGGAGGGTCTGCAAATATTAAATCCACAGAGTTTGAGGCTAAACTATGTAGGAAATTAACAGAATCGCAGTTGTATAATTCGCCAAATTTGGTTTGAAAAAACGGATTTGTTTCTTGGCGAATAACATCAATTGGTTTATAAAAACATTCCAATTGCATCTCTTGGACGAGGTTCCGTATTTGACTATCAGAATAGACCCTATAATTATTAATAGGATGTCTATTGCTTCTAAATTTGCCATTATTATCCCATCTTCTAAGCGTATCTTGGCTAACTCCAAGAATTTCAGATGCTTCTCCTATATTATATAAATTTTCCATATCCTTATGTAACCTTATGCATGTTTGTGCAACAAAAGTACAACTATTTTTTTTATAAAAAAATAAACAGGACAATATTTTATGCTTTAGCAGGAATAAATGTGTTGAATGTTCTATTTTTGCTAACACTCAAAAATTATGCTATCTTTGCTCTGAAAATAAATGTTGATATATGATTGTTACTTTCGATAATGAAATATTGAACGCCGAACGGGGAGGGACATGCGAAAACTAAAAATCACCGAACTCCACCGCATCAGTACCGAAGATTTCAAACATACGGATAAAATTCCTTTAATTGTTGTTTTAGATCATGTAAGAAGCCTGCATAACGTAGGTTCGGTTTTTCGCACATCCGATGCATTTTTGGTCGAAGCGGTTTATCTCTGTGGGATTACGGCTGTTCCGCCTCATGCCGAAATTCACAAAACAGCTTTGGGGGCTGAACATTCAGTTGAATGGAAGTATTTTGCTAACACTTTGGACGCCGTCCGCGAACTCAAACAAAACGGGTATCATATTGCCGCCGTGGAACAGGCCGAAAACAGCATCCTGTTGGAAAACTTCACCGTTCCCAAGGAAAAATTGGCTATTGTATTCGGTAACGAGGTACATGGCGTGGAGCAGGAAGTCATGAATCATTGCGATTCGTGCATCGAAATTCCACAGTTTGGCACCAAACATTCGCTTAATGTGTCGGTTACGGCAGGAATTGTGATCTGGGAGCTATTTAAACAGATCAACCATTAAAGGACACCTGCTTCCACCATTTGAATCACCCGTTCCGTAGCAGCGTCTTTGCCATCGGGGTCCCATTCCATTTTCAGGCTGGCGCCGAACATGCTCGCAAACAGATTCCAAAATCCGGCACGAAACGAACCTAAATACGCTCTCAGAATATTGTAAGAACTTTGATTGCATTCGCGGTCAATTAATTTAATCAGCAATTTGCCCTGCGACAAAGTCAGTTTTTTCAAAACAGGCTTGTATTCATCCCAAAGGTCGGTTTCCATTTGCTTCAGATGGGCTTCCCGCGCTTTTTCGTTCGGCAAAGTCATCATGTATTCGTAGGTTTCAATCAATGTATTGTAAATGAGCTTGGCATACGGTAAAGTCTTCTTGACATCACGTATCAATTTTTGATATTGAGCGTCCTGCGATTTATTGGACTTGGCGGTGCTTGGCGGATAGATATAAATATCTCTCAGAATTAACGTGCGAACCGTATCACCTTTGTCTATATAATAAGGTGCAATGCTGTCTTGAAAATCCGGACTTTGTGCCTGAATGTTCGTGCAAAAAAGCAAGCCGCAAATAAAAAAGATTCCTTTGTATATTGAGTTCATGGCTGCAAAATTAAACATATTTGTATAAAAAAGGTGTTTTTTGCACGAAAAAAATTATCTTTGCAAGTCAAAAATTAAAAAATGAAACTACAGTTACGAAGCTATACAAGTACAAACGGTCGAAAAATGGCCGGAGCGCGTGCTCTTTGGAAAGCTAACGGCATGAAAGAAGAGCAGATAGGAAAACCCATCATCGCGATAGTCAATTCGTTCACACAATTTGTTCCCGGACATGTACACTTGCACGAAATCGGACAATTCATCCAATCGGAAATTGAAAAACAGGGCTGTTTTGCCGCTGAATTCAATACGATTGCCATTGATGATGGTATTGCCATGGGACACGACGGGATGTTGTACTCGCTTCCTTCGCGCGATTTGATTGCCGACAGCGTGGAATATATGATCAATGCGCACAAAGCCGATGCCATGATTTGCATCAGCAACTGCGACAAAATCACGCCGGGCATGCTAATGGCTTCGATGCGTTTGAATATCCCTGCGGTTTTTGTTTCGGGCGGACCCATGGAAGCCGGACGTTTGGACGGTCACGGCTTGGATTTGATTGATGCCATGGTGCAAAGCGCCGATGAATCGGTGTCGGACGAACAGGTACGGGAAATCGAACTCAACGCTTGTCCCACTTGCGGTTCGTGTTCGGGCATGTTCACGGCCAATTCCATGAACTGCCTGAATGAAGCCATCGGATTGGCTCTTCCGGGCAACGGAACGATTGTCGCCACGCACAAAAATCGCAAACAATTGTTTGCCGATGCCGCACAACTGATTGTGAAAAACGCATTCAAATATTACGAAGAAGGCGATGAAAGCGTACTCCCCCGAAGCATTGCCACCCGCGATGCTTTTTTAAATGCAATGACGCTGGATATTGCGATGGGTGGTTCTACCAACACCGTTTTGCACCTTCTGGCCATTGCTCACGAAGCCGAAGTCGATTTCACAATGCAGGATATTGACCGCCTTTCGCGCAAAACGCCTTGTCTGTGCAAAGTGGCGCCCAATACCAATCAGTTTTATATTCAGGATGTGAATCGTGCCGGTGGCATCCTCAGCATTCTGTCCGAATTGAATACCTCCGGTTTGGTAAACACCCAAGTCAAACGGGTAGATGGATTGAGTTTGTCCGAAGCCATTGAACAAAATGGAATTACCTCGCCGAATGTAACGGCAAAAGCCATTGAAAACTATACATCCGCCCCATGCAACCGTTTCAATTTGGTTTTGGGTTCGCAAGACCATTATTATGATACTTTGGATACCGACCGCACCAACGGCTGTATCCGCGATATCGAACATGCTTACAGCAAAGACGGAGGTCTGGCCGTACTGAAAGGCAATATTGCCCTTGACGGTTGCGTGGTGAAGACCGCCGGAGTGGACGAGAGTATTTTGAAATTTACCGGCCCTGCCAAAGTGTTCGATTCGCAGGAATCGGCATGTGAAGGCATCTTGTCGGAACAAGTGACGGCCGGCGATGTGGTCGTCATCACGCACGAAGGGCCTAAAGGTGGTCCCGGAATGCAGGAAATGTTGTATCCGACCTCTTATATCAAATCGCGTCATCTTGGAAAAGCCTGTGCCTTGATTACGGACGGCCGTTTTTCCGGCGGCACATCCGGATTGTCCATCGGACACATTTCACCCGAAGCGGCGGCGGGAGGCAACATCGGCTTGGTGCGGGATCATGATACTATCGAAATAAATATCCCTGAACGTTCAATTAATCTCTTGATTTCGGATGAAGAATTGGAAAAGCGCAGAGCAGAAGAACTGTCGCGTGGCGCGGAGGCTTTTCAACCGCATCACCGGCAACGCACGATTTCCAGGGCTTTGAAAGCCTATGCTTCGATGGTTAGCTCGGCTGACAAGGGGGCTGTGCGGATGGAACGCGGGTAATACGGATTGGACGGATTGACACGAATTTTTTTTTATTTAATTATTTAACTGGGAGGTTATTGATTATGGAATTGTTATGTAGGGATTTGACTGTTGAAATTATAAAAGCATTTTATAAGGTTTATAATCAATTGGGATATGGATTTTTGGAAAGAGTGTATCAGAATGCTTTATTTTTTGAATTGAAGAATCAAGGATTTGATTGTAAAGCACAATATAAAATAGATGTTTATTATTTAGACCAAAAAGTTGGAGAGTATTATGCAGACATTATTGTAAATGATAAAGTAATATTAGAATTAAAAGCAGCAGAATCACTTTGTGAAGCGCATGAATGTCAGTTGCTAAATTATTTAAAAGCAACCAATATGGAAGTAGGTCTTCTTCTCAATTTTGGAAAAACTCCAGAATACAAAAGAAAAATATATTCAAACAAAAACAAATAAAAATATGACAAACAAAACCCGCGAAAATCCGCTCCACCCGTGTCATCCGCGTTCCATCCCCGGCTCACAAGCCCTCTTGGAAGCCCTCATTCACGAAGGCGTAGATACCATTTTCGGCTACCCGGGAGGCCAGGCAATCCCTATTTACGATAGTTTATACGACTACAAGGACCAATTAAAACATATTTTGGTGCGCCACGAACAAGGCGCCACTCATGCCGCTCAAGGCTATGCCCGTGTGTCGGAAAAAGTCGGCGTAACGATTGTGACTTCAGGCCCGGGCATGTCCAACACCATTACCGGCATCGCCGACGCCATGATGGACAGCACCCCCATCGTTGTGATTGCGGGACAAGTGCCGACCACCCTCTTGGGTACAGATGCCTTTCAGGAAATAGATGTCATCGGCATTACGCAACCAATTACCAAATGGGCGTATCAGGTGCGCAATGCCGATGAGATTGCCTGGGCGGTCGCTCGCGCTTTCTATATCGCTTCAACCGGTCGTCCCGGCCCTGTGGTGCTGGATTTTACCAAAAATGCACAAACCGCGCTCGTGAATTATGAGCCATATCAAGTCAATCATATCCGCTCCTATATCCCTGTGCCCGATATTGAACCGGAAAACATTGCGAAAGCAGCCGAATGGATTAATCAAGCCGAAAGGCCTTTGGCTTTGGTGGGTCAAGGCGTTATCTTGGGACATGCCGAAAAGGAGTTGCTGCATTTCTTGCGCAAAGCTGATATTCCCGCCGCATCGACGGTCTTGGGACTTTCCGCCTTGCCGTCCGACGAACCGCTGAATGTGGGTCTGCTGGGAATGCACGGCAATGTGGCTCCCAACCTGAAAACCAACGAGTGTGATGTGCTGATTGCTATCGGCATGCGTTTTGACGACCGCGTAACCGGCGATTTGAATCAATATGCCAAACAAGCGAAAATCATTCATTTCGATATAGACCCGGCCGAAGTCAACAAAAATGTGAACGTAGATGTGCCGGTCTTGGGCGATGCCAAAGATACCCTGGCCGAAGTGACTGCCTTATTGAACGATAACCAACATACGGCATGGCGGGAAACCTTTCTCGCACCTTGGAAAAGGGAAGTGGAAGTCGTCATCAACAAAGAAATACATCCCGCATCTGGCCCGCTGAAAATGGGCGAAGTCGTCCATAAAATTACCGAAGCAACTGAAAACAAAGCCGTTTTGGTAACCGATGTTGGACAAAACCAGATGATGAGCGTACGTTATTTCAAATACAGCCAAACGCGGAGCGTGGTCACTTCGGGTGGATTGGGCACCATGGGCTTCGGTTTACCGGCGGCTATGGGCGCAAAATTCGGCGCACCCGACCGCACCGTTTGCCTGTTCGTGGGCGATGGAGGCCTGCAAATGACAATTCAGGAATTGGGGACGATTATGCAATACAATATCGACATTAAAATTATACTCTTGAACAACGATTTCTTGGGCATGGTTCGCCAATGGCAGGAACTTTTTTGGCACGAACGCTACTCTGAAACGGTTATGCACAATCCGGACTTTTTAAAAATCGCTTCAGCCTATCGTATTCCGGGACGGTCGGTAACGACACGCGAGGAATTGGACGAAGCCATTCGGGAAATGCTGGCTACGAAAGGCCCCTACTTTCTGGAAGCAAAAGTACTGTCGAACGGCATGGTATATCCCATGGTTCCGGCAGGTTCGGCAATAACCCATATTTTGTTGGAATAAGTTGTAAAAGGAATAAATAAATTCAGTTGGAAGATGAAAGAGAATAACAAAGACAAGACGCTATACACCGTAACGATTTTCTCGGAAAACACCGTCGGCTTATTAAATCAGGTAACGATTATTTTCACGCGCCGCGGTCTGAACATCGAAACTTTATCGGTTTCGCCTTCGGCCATTGAGGGCATTCACAAGTTTACCATCACGGTCAATACCGATAAGGAAATGATTGAAAAGGTTGTGAAACAGATTGATAAGCAAGTCGATATTGTGAAAGCCTATTACAATACGGACGAAGATTTGGTGTTTCAGGAAATTGCCTTATATAAAGTGTCAACTGCGAAATTATTGGAATTAGGCTCCATAGAAGATATTATCCGGCGCAACAACGTTCGCATTCTGGACATGACCGAAACATGGACGGTGTTTGAAAAGACCGGCCATACCGATGAAACCCGCGCCTTTTTCCATGAATTAAGCGAAAAAATAGGGGTATTGCAATTTATTCGATCAGGGAGGGTAGCGATTACGAAATCCAAAGTGGAACGCCTGAGCGATATGTTGGCCACGATGGAAGCAAAACTGAGCCGGCAACCGGATGCAGCCGGTTGATTACGGATTCACGGCTTCTTCGTATGCTTGGTCCAATTCATCAAATTCAACTTTCAACTTCATCAGTTCTTCTCTAATGAAGGTTAATCGTTCAACTACTTCGCTGCTGACATCCACATGGGGGCGATTGTTCTTCAGTTTTTGTTTGGCTCCCGACAAAGTTACGCCTTGTTCTTTTACCAAATGGTAGATACGGCGAATTTCTTCAATATCTTCTTTTCGATATTGGCGTGTCTTTCCTACAGTTGTAGGCGGATGAATACTGGGAAATTCCTTTTCCCAATAGCGCAACAGAGAAGGTTTGACGTCAAACATTTCAGCCACTTCCTTGATGGAGTAAAATAATTTTTCTCTTTTAAACTTAGATTCAGGCATTTTCTCTATCTGTTTTCTGCTTCGTATAACATATTGCTATATTCTTCGGGACTTAAATCCATGAAGAAGTATTTCGCCGGATTATCGTATTGTCCTTTCACAATCACTTCGTAATGCAAGTGAGATCCGGTGGCTGTACCTGTGGAACCAACCGTGGCTATTATTTGTCCCCGGCTTACTTTTTGTCCGGCACGGACTTTCATCGTTTGACAATGTCCATACCGTGTTTTGTATCCGAATTCGTGGTTGACGACTACCGAATAACCATAACCGCCGTCCCAATCGGCAGATTCCACAATGCCGTTACCGGTGGCGTAAATAAGCGTTCCGGTTGGTGCGTTCAAGTCGATACCGGTGTGCATGCGTAGATTGCCGAAAATGGGATGCACGCGCATGCCGAAGCCGGAACCGATGCGGTTCATCTGCTTGGAAGACAAAGGCATAATGGCAGGAATGTTCTTGATGCGCTCTTCTTTGGTTTTGATCAATTCGACCAACTCATCATACGAACAAGATTGAACATACAAGTGCTGGGTCAAATTATCTAATTTTTGGGTGGTGGCAATGACTAATTTGGCATTGGGAACAGTCAGCCAGCGGTCATAACGATGTTCTCGCTCATCCTCTTCTCGCGGTAAGGGGTCGGCATTGAACATGACTCGATATAAATCTTCATCCCGTTGCTGTAGTTCCGTCAATATCTTTTCATCTTCGTCCAGATGTTTGGATAAAAGTTGATATTGTGTCAACAACAAGATGTAATTCTTTTTTAACAATTTCTCCTGCGGCGAATCAATTTTGTAAGAAACAATCCAAAACACGATTGCTCCCACTATAACTCCAATGAATAAATGACGGAAAACCGACCAAATACGCTGTTTAGCAGTCGGATACACTCGTTCATAATTCAATGTCTGAGGATTGTATTTATAAAATATCTTGCTCATTAAGGGAATTTTATCTCACAATGGCGACAAAAGTAAGGTATTTGTTGTATTTTTGCAAATTAATTTTGAAAAACAAGAAGTTTTGAAATATGACAACTGAAGAATTAAAACCCGGCGCAAGCCAGATTCGTCAATCGTTTAAGGATTTTTTTGAGCGTAAAAACCACAAAATCGTTCCGTCAGCACCCATGGTAATCAAGGATGACCCTACTTTGATGTTT
The DNA here is from genome assembly GCA_031284765.1 of Candidatus Symbiothrix sp. Taxonomy (GTDB): domain Bacteria; phylum Bacteroidota; class Bacteroidia; order Bacteroidales; family Azobacteroidaceae; genus Azobacteroides. The sequence continues at coordinate 11,705 of JAITXK010000053.1, read as the reverse complement.
ACCAATGCGGGCATGAACCAGTTCAAAGATATTATTTTGGGCAACGTACCGATTAAGTATTCGCGTGTAGCCGATTCGCAAAAATGTTTGCGCGTGAGCGGTAAGCACAACGATTTGGAAGAAGTGGGGCACGACACCTATCATCATACAATGTTTGAAATGCTTGGCAACTGGTCGTTCGGCGATTATTTTAAAAAGGAAGCCATCGAATACGCATGGGAATATCTGACTGAAGTATTGAAATTGGATAAAAACCGGTTGTATGTAACCGTTTTCGAGGGAAGTGCATCCGAAAATTTAGTCCGAGATGATGAAGCTGTTTCGTATTGGGAACAATATCTTCCGGAAGACCGCATTATTAATGGAAATAAACACGATAATTTTTGGGAAATGGGTGATACCGGCCCTTGCGGCCCTTGTTCGGAAATTCATATCGACCTTCGTTCCGATGCCGAACGCGCCCAAGTGAGCGGCAGGGATTTGGTCAATCACGACCACCCGCAAGTCATTGAGATTTGGAACTTGGTATTCATGCAATTCAACCGCAAAGCCGATGGTTCATTGGAAGGTCTTCCCAACAAAGTGATTGATACCGGCATGGGCTTTGAACGCTTGTGCATGGCGGTGCAGGGAAAAACATCCAATTATGACACCGATGTTTTTCAACCGTTGATTCAAGCCATCGGCACGATTACCGGTTGTAGAGACGCGGCATGCCACGCCTCTACATGCGACATCGACATTGCGATGCGCGTAATCGCCGACCATATCCGCACCATCGCTTTTTCGATTACCGACGGCCAATTGCCGTCCAATGCGAAGGCCGGTTATGTCATTCGCCGTATTTTGCGCCGCGCAGTGCGTTACGGATACACTTTTCTCGGTCAGAAAAAGGCATTCATGTACAAATTAATTCCTGCTTTAATGGATTCAATGGGCGATGCTTATCCCGAATTAATGGCTCAACAGGACTTGATTGTAAAAGTGATCAAAGAAGAAGAAGATTCCTTCCTGCGCACTTTGGAAACCGGTATCAAATTATTGGATAAACAAATTCAGGAAGCCAAAGCCGCCGGCAAAACGCAGATTGACGGCGCAGATGCTTTCGTCCTTTACGACACCTACGGCTTCCCCTTGGATTTGACGGAACTCATTCTCCGCGAACAGGCAATGACCGTGGACAAAACCGGTTTCGATACGGAAATGCAAAAACAAAAAGAACGTGCCCGCAACGCCGCCGCCGTCGAAACAGGCGATTGGACGGTGGTGAAAGACGGCGAACCCCAATTTGTGGGGTATGACGATACTGTGGCTACCGCACAAATTCTCCGTTACCGGAAAGTAAAACAAAAAACCACCGAATATTACCAGTTGGTTTTGGACCAAACGCCGTTCTACGCCGAGATGGGGGGACAAGTAGGCGACAGCGGCCTATTGACCGGTGCTGACGGCAAGAGCTTGGCGGTTTTTGATACGAAACGCGAAAATAATTTGGCGGTACATTTGACCCGCCAATTACCCGATAATCTGACCGGAACGTTTACCGCTTCGGTGGATATTCCCAAACGCCGCGCCACGGAATGTAATCACACGGCTACCCACTTGCTACACGACGCATTGCGCGAGGTATTGGGCAAACACGTGGAACAGAAAGGCTCGTTTGTATCACCCGAATTTTTGCGTTTCGACTTCTCGCATTTCCAAAAAGTGACGGAGGAAGAAATTCGTCGGGTAGAAAAAATAGTTACCGCAAAAATCCGCGAAAACATTGCCCTGGATGAAAAACGTCACGTGCCGATTGCCAAGGCCAAACAGTTGGGCGCGATGGCATTGTTCGGGGAAAAATACGGCGAAGACGTCCGGGTTGTTTCTTTCGGTTCGTCCGTTGAATTGTGCGGGGGGACGCATATTGATTCCACCGGCCGCATCGGCAGCTTCCGGATTGTTGCCGAGTCGTCCATCGCTGCGGGCATCCGGCGCATTGAAGCGATTACGGCCGAAGCAGCCGAAAAGTTATTCTATCTGCAACAGGATACCATTCGTGAATTAAAATCTTTCTTTAGCAATACGCCCGATTTGGTTCAATCTTTACGGAAATTTATCGATGAAAATGCTGAATTGAAAAAGCAAATGGATGAATATGTAAAAGAAAAGACAGTCTTGTTAAAGCAACAGATAATCGAAAAACAGCAAGAAATCAACGGTATCCATCTGTTTGTTTTGAAGGGGCCGTTTCCTGCCGAAATTGTTAAAGACGTTGCCTTTCAACTCAAGGGCGAGTTTCCTGAAAAGAGCTATTTTGTGGCGGCAACCGAATTCGACGGCAAACCTTTATTGACGGTCATGATCAGCGAAGACTTGGTCAAAACGGGATTGCATGCGGGGCAATTGGTGCGCGAGGCTGCCAAACACATCCAAGGTGGCGGCGGCGGTCAAGCCCATTTTGCCACTGCCGGCGGAAAAGAGGCCGCGGGTTTGGCGGCGGCTTTGGAGGAATTGAGGGGGGGATTAGAACACGGATAAGACAGACAACACGGATTTTATTTTTGATATTTACCTTATTTACTTGTAATATTCTAAAAAAGCAATTATATCCCGAAGCCCTGATGCAATTCAGGAATCACCACATCTTTAAACCCTTTTTTCAGCAAGCGGTTCCTGAATTCTTCCTGCACATCCGGTTCGCCATGTACCACAAACACCCGTTTGACTTCCGAAGCCACCTGACAAGCCAGATATTGACTCAAATCGTTGTAATCGGCATGAGCGCTCATCGAATTGATGGTGTTGATGTCCGCTTTGACGGTATGCGGTTCGCCGAAAATGGTGATGGTTTCGGGATGTTGTTTCAGGCGCGCACCCAACGATTGCGGTTCGCAGTAACCAATCAAGAGAATGGTGTTGCGCCAATTATCAATGCTGTTAGCGATGTGGTGTTTGACCCGTCCGGCTTCCGCCATTCCCGAGGCGGAGATGATGACCATCGGCGAATAATCGCTGTTCAAAGCTTGCGAATCGCGTTTGTCGGAAATGTATTTCAAGCCGGCAAACATGAATGGGTCGCGGTCGGTCTTCAGTAGCTTTTGCATGGTGCGGTTGAAACATTCGGGATGCAGTTTCACAATATCCGTTACTTTGGAGGACAAAGGACTGTCCAAATAATATTTGATGGGCGGTAAGGTGCCGTCTAATTCCAAGTCGTTCAAAGCGTACAGCAATTCTTGGGTACGTCCCACGCTGAAAGCCGGAATAATGAGTTTGCCCTTTTTCCGGATGCAGGTTTCCATGATGTTTTTGTATAGCCCATTGGCATACGAATCGGTAGCATCGTGTGTTTTGTCGCCGTAAGTCGATTCGATAATGATGTAATCGGCATGCGGAAAGACTTCGGGCGAATGGAGAATCGGGTCGCCATAACGCCCCACATCGCCGCTGAACGCGATGGTGGTGCGTTTCCCTGATTCGTTGATTGTGAGATAGGTAGTAGCACTTCCGATGATGTGCCCGACATCGAAAAATTCCACTTGAATGCTTTCGTTTACTTGCACCGGCTGGTGATAGTGCACCGGCACAAAATGCGAATGAACTTGAAAAGCATCTTCTTCCGTATAAAGCGGTTCCAGGAGCGGTTTACCTTCTTTCAACCGTTTTTTATTCAGAAAAGTCGTATCCTGTTGTTGGATATGCGCCGAATCCTGCAACAAGACTTTCGCTACATCAATGGTTGCGGGTGTGGCGTAAATCTTTCCCTTAAAGCCTTCCTTGACCAATTTGGGTAACAAACCTGAATGGTCAACGTGCGCGTGTGACAGGAAAACGCAGGTAATTTCTTCGGGATTGAAGCCGAAATTGCGGTTGAAACCTTCCGTTTCTTTTCCCATTCCTTGGAACATCCCGCAATCAAGTAATATTTTTTGTCCGTTCTTCAGTGAAATCAGGTGTTTGCTTCCGGTAACGGTTCGTGCAGCGCCGTGAAAAGTGATTTGCATATTCAGTTAATTTAATGTAAAAAAGTTGCGGCACATCTTTTCGTGCTTCCGCAGGACGATGTATAAAACGATATTTAAGACTACTATTTCGTACAGGAAATAAGCCCAAACGAATCCGGTCAAAATGATGATGAACAGGACGATGGTTCGTCCGTTGAAGGTTAGAAAGTCGATGGTTGCCATGATTTCTTTGCTCTTTTGGCGCAAACGGATGCGTACCTCTTCCGGAATATCATCGCCGTATTGCGTGTGCAATTGCTTCAGTAGGGCTTGCAGTTTGGGTGTTGCCTGCACTTGTAACATCGTGTACCAAACATAGAGGAAGTAAAAGGTTTTCGACAAACCGTAAGGCATCGCACTGTGTTTTTTCTTGACTTGGTCAATGGTTTCAAACTCGGCGCCTTTCGTTTTACTGATGAAAAACAAATGCAAAGTCTTGTAGTAATCCGTGATATTCGATTGCAAAAGATTGGATAAAGCCGCCAAAACGGCCAACGTGAAGCAAAGCGAAGTATCGTAGGTGAGGGACGCCCGCAAAGCAAGACAAATGTAAATGGAGATAAACCAGAAATCGCCTGCCAAACCGTCCAAAATGCGCCCGATAGCGGATTTAATGCCGGTTAGACGCGCCAACTGTCCATCGACACAATCTAAAATATTGGCGCAAATGAGCAACAGTATGCCCATACTGTTCATTCCCATATCGTTGGGATAAAATAAGATACCTGCCGCCACTCCGAAAAAGATGGAAATGATGGTGATGGTGTTGGGCGTAATGCCGGTCGGTTTCAAAGCCAAAGCCAACCGGAAGCCAATGGGGCGGTAAAACACACGGTCAATCACATTTTCCGTTTCAATTGATTTTAATGAAGCTTCGTACTCTTTCTTCTGGGTTTCCATTCTGTGTTTATTTATATGAATAAGCGCCATCAACCACGATGATTTCGCCATTTAAATAGTTATTTTCTATCAGTATTTTATACACCCCGGCCAACTCTTCCGGTTCGCAAAAGCGTCCCAGAGCTACTTTATTTTCAATGTTTTTGCGTATTTCCGCCGGCTTTGTTTTTTGCCATTCGGTATCGACAAAACCCGGAGCTACGGCATTGACCCGTAATTGATAGGGCGCCAAAAATTTCACTAAATTCTTGACCAATGCGTGTATTGAACTTTTGGTTACGCCATAAGCCAACGAAACCGAATGGGCTTCGATACCCATCAGCGAGCCGGTGAAGACGATACTTCCTCCCGGTCGGATGCGTTTCACGATGCGCTGCAAAAGAAAGACGGGGAAATGGACGTTGGCGAAGAATACGCGATTCCAATCGTCGAAATGCAAGTCTTCAAACGAATCGCGGCAAGTAAGTCCCGCATTGAATATCAGTGCATCCAGGTAAATATTCTTGTTTTCTATCCATTGCTGAATGGTGTCAATGGATTGGTAATCGGAAATATCCGCTTTCAAAAGCAATACATCGACCGGATATTGTTGAGCAATTGTTTGGGCGGTTTCTTCCGCGGCGGCCGAATCGGAGGCATACGTCAACACTAAATCGCAACCGGATTGCGCCATGCAGACGGCGACCGCTTTGCCTATTCCTTTCGTTCCTCCGGTAATTAAAATGCGCTTGTTCATGCCGCTATTTGGCTTTGGGTTTCGTTTGAATGGAACCCGGTTTGGCTTGCCGTTGCGATTGCAAAGTGGCTTCGTAAGAATCGTGAATGGTTTTCTTCAAGTTGGAAGAGGAGATGCCGGTTCCGTAAGGGAAGTAGAAAACCTGTACATTCATCTCTTTCAGATAATCGTATTTGCCATACCAATCATCACCTACCACAAAAGCATCAATATTGAGTTTTTTAACAATCTCGGTGTGGTCTAATGTATGCTGGGGAATCACGAGATCCGGGGTTTTCAGCGCTTCAAGGATATGCAAGCGTTCGTTAAACGGAATAATGGGAGGCGCTTTGTAGGAAGAAACGAGTTCATCGGTACTGACACCGACAATCAAAATATCTGCCAACGACCGTGCATAATTAATCATCCGGAGATGATTGTAATGAAACATATCAAATGTACCGGAGGTATAGACGATGGTTTTTTCTTTAAACATAAAGTTGCTTTATTTTTAAGAATGCAAAATTACATGAAATTTTCGAGAATTCAAGCGCGAGCAATACGTTTGTGTGTAATTGAAAATTTAATGCTAACTTTGCGGAGATTTTATGAAAAGATTAAATAGCAGTATTTGGCTTATAGTTATTGTGATAGGAATATTAATCCTGTTGCCGGTTATCCTGTTGAAAATCCCCGCTATTCAGCAGCACACCGCCCAACTGGTCGTTCATTACCTCGAAGAAAAGACAAAAACCGAAATTCAAATACAAGCCATTGAGTTTCAACCCTTCAACAAACTCATCTTGAAAAATGTGTATGTTGCAGACCTGACCGGTGATACCTTATTATATGCCAAACGGTTTGATGCGGGCTTCGACTTGTGGCCGATGTTCAAGAATAAATACCGTATCCGCTCCGCGCATCTCAACTCGTTTTGCTTCTATTTGAATAAAAAGGATTCGCTGCTCAATATTCAATTTCTTTTGGATGCTTTTCGAACCGATACCACCCAAGAAAGCAAGGTTGATATCCACATTCAAAACCTGTCGTTTCATAACGGACAAATTCGTTACCGTGATAAAAACAAGTCCAATCCCTCCGGCAAATTCAATCCGGACGATATGGATTGGCAGGATATTATTGCCAAAATTCAATTCAAAGAATTGAAAGACCAACGATTGGATGTGGTAGTCAAAAAGATGAGCGCTAAGGAAAAGTCAGGCTTGCAAGTCAATCGTTTGGCATTTGATTTGGTTGTAAACAGCGATTCGGCACGCATTCAAAATCTGGAACTGAAACTGCCACATACCAAGTTGCATCTGACGGAACTGTCCGCCGATTACAGCCGGTTGCCTGCGGATGGAAATTGGAAGGACAATGCCTTATTTAATATCCAAATAGAACCTTCGACCGTGCTGTTGAAAGATTTGGCAGCCTTCGCACCCGATTTGGGTAATTTCAATGAGGTATTGGAAATTCAAGCCGCAGCTCGCGGAACAGTCAATGATATTCAACTAAAAAACATCCTCATCAAGGACGACAACGACTTGAAAATCAGCCTGAATCTGCAACTCCGTGATGCACTTTCCCATCCCACGGTGTTGGGAGTCATTGACCATTCGTTTATTACAGCCGTCGAAATTCAAAAGATGGCGAATAACTTCAGCGCCCAACCGGTGAAACTGCCGGATTTTATTCAGGCATTGGGTACGGTTTCGCTGCAAGGACAAATTTCAGGCACACCGGAACATCTGACTGCAAGTCTGAAAAATATTTCGGACATCGGCGATTTGAATACCAATATCAATTTCGGGAAAAGGGGAAAATATTTTTTAAATGGGACGATTGCCACTTCCGGCATCCAACTGAATAAGGTATTCAATGATGAGGATTTCGGCGCCACGCAATTCAATATCGACCTCAACAGCACCTTTAATACTATTCATGATATAGCGGGACATGTCGAAGCCTCCGTCAATCAATTTGCCTATCAGTCGAACAATTACGAAAATATTCATTTCAACGGCGATTTCACCTCTGAAAGTTTCAACGGTTGGCTGAAAGTCTCAGCCCCCGTTGGCGAACTGACGGCCAACGGTTACGTGCTGCTCAAAGGCGAAGCATCGGAATACCATTTTTCGGCACAAGCCTCCGACTGGTTGCTCGACAAGCTGCATTTTACCGGCAGATACCACCAACCGAAATTATCGTTTCAAGTCGAAGCCGATTTCAAAGGAAACAGTCCGGATAATCTGATAGGCTATACCACCTTTCAAAAAGCGGTATTTTCGACCGATAAAGGCGTTTTCCACTTAGCTAATCTAACCGCAGAAATCTCGCAACCCAGCCCCGACATTTTGAAACAAATCAGCATTCGTTCCGATATTGTGAATGGAACCATCAATGGTATTTTCTCCCTGAAAACCTTACCCGAAACCCTGAAACGGTCACTGGCATTTTATCTGCCAACCTTAATTCCATCGGAGGAACCCAAGGCCGTTGCGGACGAGAATCATCTCCAATGGAATTTTACCATTAATGATACCCGGCAACTGTCGCATATTCTGGAACTGCCCGCTGTTTTATACGGACAATCTTACATCAACGGTGCATACAGCAGCATCAACGACCAAATGCGATTAAATGCCCGCTTTGCCACGCTCGATGCCGCCGGCTCCACCTTTGAAAACGGCGCTCTCGATTTGAATACCGGAAACGGATACATCTCCCTGAAAGTGAACGGAAAGAAACGGCAAAAAAACGGTAACAACCTGTTATTGGAAGCCAATGTAAAAACCACCAACGACTCCATCTATTCTTGGATGTCGTGGTTGGACGACCATAAGAAATACAAAGGCAATCTCTATTTCACCACCCAATTGAAGGCGCAAACAGGCGAATACCCGATGACTGTTGCCACGAATTTCCGCGCCTCCAAAATGGTTTTCAACGATTCGGTATGGAATTTAGCACCGACTTCCATCCGCTATCAGGACGGACGAATCAGCATTCATCATTTCAAAGCCGGCCACAATCAGCAATGGATTACCATCAACGGAGAGGTTTCCCCGCAGGAGGATGACCGGATTGCGGTTACCTTGAACAAAGTGGATTTGGATTATATTTTCAAAGCACTCAACATTAAAGCGCTCACTTTCGGCGGAATTGCCACGGGAGAAGTGACCGCCAAAGACGTTTACCATACGCGGCAATTATCCACGCGGCTGAATATCTCCGATTTTTCGTTCAATGATATGATTTTCGGCAATTTAGACTTGCATGGCCGTTGGGACGACGAAAAACAAGGCGTAGAAATGAAAGGTATCGTTGCGAAAAACGAAGCTTCTTTCGTCGATATTGACGGCTATATTTATCCCGTAAAAAAAGAATTATCCATCGTTTTTGGTGCGCATAATACGCAGGCGAATTTCCTCCGCAAATATGTTGGCAATGTGGTCAAAGACCTTTCGGGCGAGATTACGGGTAATATTCGTCTCTTTGGCGACTTGAATGACCCTGTCATTGAAGGAAACCCATGGATTCAGAACGGAAGTTTCGGCATCGAATTTCTCAACACACGCTACTCTTTTTCAGACCGGCTGCTGCTCAAACCCGACGAGATTGCACTCAACAATATCACGCTCTACGATTCATTCGGCAACAAATCCATCGCTTCCGGCTCCGTGAAGCATCATCTTTTCGAAGATTTCAGGTTTTTAGCGCAACTGTCTTTCAAACAATTCATGGTGTTTAATGCCACGCACCGCAACAGTCCCAACTTCTATGGAACGGCTTTCGGAACAGGCACCGCCACCATCTCAGGCACGGAGGAATCGGTGGGCATCCAAGTCAATATGCGAAACGACGACCATACGGAATTGGAACTTAATTTCATGAAGAAACAGGATATTGCCGATTACAACTTTATCAACTTTGTATCCGAAGAACGTCCGGCGCCGGTCGCGAAGCCGGCCAAAGCCAATCCGTCCGGTTTGAAAACGGACATCCGCCTCAATCTCATGGTTGACGCCACGAATACCGCCGCCATGAACATCATCATGGACCCCGTTACGGAAGATAAAATCAGCGCCAAAGGGACCGGAAATATCCAAATCCAATACGGCACGAAGACCCCTCTGAAAGTGTTCGGCAATTACCGCATCGAAGAAGGGAAATACAATTTCAGTTTCCAACAAGCCTTTTTCCGCAATTTCGAGATTGAAGAAGGCAGTTCGGTCAACTTCAGGGGCGACCCCTTGACGGCAGATTTAGCCATCAAAGCCGCTTACACGGTGTCCGCCAATCTGGGGGATTTAGACCAACAATTGATTCAAGCGTCCGAAGCGCGTTTAAGCGCCCGAAACAATATTCCTGTCAATTGCGTATTGCTGCTGTCGGGGCCGCTTGAACAACCGCTCATCAAATTCGATTTGGAACTGCCCGGAGCAACCGCCGAATTGGAACGCCAAGTGAAAAGCTACATCCGAACCGATGATATGATGAGTCGCCAAATGATTTATTTATTGTTGATGGGACGCTTTTATACCTCTCCCGAATACGTTAAAAGCGACAACGGACATATAAACAACGACTTTTCCATGTTGGCATCGACCTTATCTTCTTCCATTACCAATATGTTGAGCAAGGTCAGTAACAACATTCAGGTCGGCACCAATTTCCATCAATCCTACGAAGGGGAAGAAACCAACACCGAAGTAGAACTGCTGTTATCCAGCACGTTGCTAAACAATCGTCTGGTTATCAACGGCAATGTCGGATACATCGACAACCCGTATCTGACGGCCATCAACAATGAAGTCCCCTTAATCGGCGACTTCGATTTTGAATACAAACTAACGAAAAGCGGTGATATCCGGTTGAAAGGCTTCAACCATTACAATTACCGCAATTACAGTCTGACGCCCGAAATGACTCAAGGTTTCGGCATCTTGTTCCGAAAAGATTTTAACCTGTGGAAAGACTTCTTTCCTTATCAAACGAATAAAAAATGAAATTTCTATTTATTGTACAAGGTGAAGGGCGTGGCCACCTGACTCAAGCCATAGCACTGAAAAACATGCTGTCACGCAACGGGCAGGAAGTTGTTGGCGTATTGGCAGGTAAAAGCGAATTACGCGAATTTCCGGCTTTCTTCTTTGAAAAAATAGAAGCGCCGGTGTACCGGTTCAGTAGTCCGAACTTCCTTCCGGCCGCACCGAACAAGAAGACCAATATCTGGCTCAGCTCAGCTTATAATTTGTTGAAAACGCCGGTGTATATCCGCAGTCTTATCTTTATTCATAAGAAGATAAATGAAATCCAACCCGATGTCGTCATCAATTTTTATGAGATGATGGCGGGTTTGACTTATTTATTGTATCCGCCCAAAGTTCCGTATATCAGCGTGGCGCATCAATATCTGTTCTTGCATCCTGAATATAAATTTCCAAAAGAAAGCAAGTCGGAATTATTTATGTTGAAACTGTTTAATTACGTGACGAGTTTCCGTTCCAAGAAGTTATTTGCCTTATCCATCGAACCTAAAAGCGATGTGCCGCGCAAACGCTTGGTCGTTGTTCCGCCCCTGTTGCGGGAAGAAATCCTGCAATGCGAACCCACAACGGGCAATTACCTGCACGGTTACCTGCTGAATGCCCATTATGCCGATGAGATTATCGCCTGGCAGAAGGCGCATCCTGATGTGTATCTGCACTTCTTCTGGGACAAGAAAGATGCACCCGCCGAAACCATCATCAACGACCACCTGACGTTCCATACTTTGGACGACCAATTATTCATTCAATACATGGCCGGCTGCAAAGGCTATGCCACCACCGCCGGTTTTGAATCGGTGTGCGAAGCCATCTATCTGGGAAAACCGGTTTTGATGGTACCGACTCATATCGAGCAGTCCTGCAATGCGCACGAAGCTTCCAATGCGGGGGCGGGTGTAGTGGCCAATCACTTCGATTTAGACCAGTTATTGGATTGTATTTCAGAATATAAAGGCAATGCTCAGTTCAGCCAATGGGCCAAACAATCCGAGCAACGGTGGATATCGGCGCTGACGCGCTACTTGCTGAATTAAAACGGCAAACTTC
>JAITXK010000033.1 GCA_031284765.1 Candidatus Symbiothrix sp. | reverse complement strand
TTAATTTAGGGGCAAAGATAGGGGATTTTTTTTGATTTGTGGCAGAAAATGACAAAAATTTGGGCTGCGTAGCGGGCTGTATCTTTTTATTGCTTTTGGATAAAGCTGACAAGTGCTTGAGAGAACTTTTCCCACGTTAGGTTGTTCTTTTCTTTTTGAATATTTGCCACAAACGTATCTTTGCCTATCGAGAACAAGGTTTGAATGCCTTGCGCTAAATCTGCGGCGGTTGATTCACAAACGATTCCCGAACCTGCACTTTCGATGGTTCCTTTCAATCCGCCAACGTTGGTCGTTACCACAGGTGTTTCGAAATGATAGGCGACAGGAATTACACCGCTTTGCGTGGCCGATTTATAAGGCAAAACCAAAACATCTGCTGCAGAAAACAGCACGGGTACTTCTTTGTCTTCCATGTAATGATTGAACAGCAGGATACGCTCTTTGGCAGGCGAATTGTCGATTTGCGTTTGATATTTATCGAAAGAGCCGTAAACTTCCCCCGCAACCAACAGTTGATACGAATCGTCTAACATGGATAGGGCTTCAATCAATAAATCCAAGCCTTTATAATCCCGAATCAATCCGAAAAAGAGCAGGGTTTTTTTGTGTATGTCCAAGCCCAATTGGGTTTTTGCTTTTTCGGGCAATGATTTTCTCCCGAAATGGTCGTACACCGGATGTTGTTCCATGCAATACTGCGCATCGGGGCGCATGGCGAGCAAATCGCGTTTGACGATTTCACTCATTACCACAAATTTCTGACATTGTTTGAAAAATACTTTGGCCAAAGGCTTGTCGAAAAATCGCGGTTCGTGCGGAATGGCGTTGTGCAACAAAGCGATAATTTTTGTTTGCTTCTTTAACCGGGAAGCGATATAAGTATAAGCAGGAGCAAAAAAGGATGTCCAGTATGGAATAATCAGCACGTCCGGTTGGATTTTTTTGATGGTGCGTGCCGTTAGAGAGTAGGAGAGCAATCCGATACTGTCCAATTTACGGACAGATGGAATTTGAATAGCATCATCTCCTTCTTCCACCAACTGCGTTTTGCCCGGAAACAAAAAATCAGGATAGAGGCGGGAAAACGAAATCGCTTTGACCGTATGCTCTTTTTCCAAAGCCTTATAAAGCATGGCGCTGAATTGAGCGATGCCTCCGCGGTAGGGATAAAAAGGAGATAATATGGCTATTTTCATTTAATATCTGTAATGCTCCGCCTTATAAGGGCCTTCTATTTTTACACCAATATAATCCGCTTGCGCAGGTGTCAATTGTGTCAACTCCACGCCAATATTTCCCAAATGCAGGCGGGCAACTTCTTCATCCAAGTATTTGGGCAAACGATATACACCCACTTCGTAAGTGTTTTTCCACAAATCCAGTTGCGCCAGTGTTTGATTGGTAAACGAATTGCTCATCACAAACGAAGGATGTCCGGTTGCGCAACCTAAATTGACCAAACGGCCTTCCGCCAACAGAAAGATGGAATTTCCCGTCGGGAAAGTATATTTATCCACCTGCGGTTTGATATTCGTGTGCCGGATGCCGGGGAAATTGACTAATTTTTCGACTTGAATCTCGTTGTCGAAATGTCCGATGTTGCAGACAATGGCTTGGTCTTTCATAACTTTCAAATGGTCAATGGTAATCACATCGCGGTTGCCGGTGGTGGTAACAAATATATTGCCTTCTTTCACGGCTTTTTCCATCGTGGTAACTTCAAACCCTTCCATGGCGGCTTGCAAGGCGCAAATCGGGTCGATTTCGGTTACCAACACACGAGCGCCATACGCCCGCATGGATTTGGCGCAGCCTTTACCCACATCGCCATAGCCCAAAACGACTACCACTTTCCCGGCAATCATCACGTCCGTAGCCCGTTTGATGCCGTCTGCCAGCGATTCACGACAGCCGTAGAGGTTATCGAATTTCGATTTGGTCACGGAATCGTGTACGTTGATGGCCGGAATAAGCAAATCGCCGTTTTCCAACATTTGATACAGCCGGTGTACGCCGGTCGTGGTTTCTTCCGAAACGCCTTTCAGCTTGGCAACCGTGCGGTGCCAGCGTTGCTTATCTTCTTTTAAGATGCGGTGTAAAGTATCCAGTATCACTTGTTCTTCGTGGTTTCCGCCCTTCCGGTCAATGCTTGAAGCGTCGTTTTCAGCTTTGTATCCCCAATGAATGAGCAGGGTGGCATCGCCTCCGTCGTCAACAATCAGGTTGGGACCTTCGCCGTTCGGGAAACGCAAGGCTTGATCGGTACACCACCAGTATTCTTCCAAACTTTCTCCCTTCCATGCAAAAACAGGAACGCCTGCTTTGGCAATCGCGGCGGCAGCATGGTCTTGTGTAGAAAAAATATTGCAACTGCACCAACGGACGTCCGCACCCAATTCAACCAAGGTTTCGATCAATACTGCCGTCTGAATCGTCATGTGCAACGACCCCATTACCCGTGCGCCTTGCAAGGGTTTTTCTTTTCCGTACTTTGTGCGGAGCGCCATTAAGCCGGGCATTTCGTGCTCGGCAATTTCAATTTCCTTTCTTCCGAAATCAGCCAATGTAATATCAGCCACTTTGTAATCTAAATTTTCTGACATAATATTTCTATTTATTTTTGAAAGGACAAAGGTACTATAAAAAGGCTAAATATTAAAATGGGGTGCGCCGGCTGTCCCCACACATCTTTAATTTAAGTTTTGAAAGAAAGAATTCAACAAGATAGCCCCAAATAAGGTAATTTATTATTAATTTTGCATCGTGTTTGGTAAAAATGCAATCCAATAGAATTGATGAGAACGGAAGAACTGCTTTCTGAATGGCCGGCAACACAAAATGGAGGGTTTTTACTTTTCCTGCTGTGCTTTTTTCTGACTGCCTCTTTATTGAAAGGCGGGAGAAAATTGATTGCTTCCATGCTCTACAGTCTGTTCAGTAACAACAACCGGCAAAGTATTTTCTCCAATACCGTTAATAATGAATTGATAAGCAAATTGTTGTTGTGTTTGCAAACCATTGTTTTAATGTCGGTTATCCTTTCTTTGGTGATCATGAGCCAAATTCGCTTACCGATGGACCCCATGGCGCATTGGTTGGAAATTTTAGGCATCAGCTCGCTTGCCATTCTTGCGTTTATTCTGTATCAGTATATTACTACGTCCATTGTTGGTTGGGTATTTTTAGATAAAGACGATATTCAAATCTGGAACAGCAATTATTTCTCCATACTTTCGTTGAGCGGATTGGTTTTATTTGTTCCGGCTTTGTGTATGTTTTTCTTTCCGGAAGCCTATTATTACGGCTTTTATTTCACTCTTTGCTACATGATTTTCGTGGAAGGACTCATCGCTTTGAAGATTTATAAGATTTTTTTTCGACAGAAAAGTGGTTTCATTTATTTTATTTTGTACCTTTGTACCCGAAAATTAGTGCCACTTTATTTATTATACCGGGCATTAATTTATTTTATCAGGTAAAGGTTCGATATGTACTTACGAAAAAAAATTTTAGTTTCTCAGCCTAAGCCCTTAGCCGAGAAATCACCATATTTTGATATTGCAGAAAAGTATGGCGTTCAGATAGAATTCAGGCCTTTTATTAAGGTAGATCCTGTGAATGCCAAAGAGTTCAGGGCGCAACGCATCAATATCTTAGATTATACAGCAGTTATTTTTACTTCAAAAACTGCCATTGATCATTTCTTCCGTTTATGTGATGAAATGCGAATTACAGTTCCGAAAACCATGAAATATTTTTGTATCTCGGAATCAATAGCCGTTTATCTGCAAAAGTATATCGTTTTCCGGAAACGTAAAATATTCTTTCCCGCTTCGGGAAAAGTAGAGGATTTGACAGTGCAAGCGCATAAACACCACAAAGATGAAACGTATCTGATTCCAGCGGCAGACGTGCATAAAGACAACTTGCTGCGGATGTTGGATGATAAAAAAGTCAATTATCAGGTTTGCATCATGTATCGCACGGTCAGCAATGATTTCGGCGAAGAAGAGGCTTTCGATTATGATGTATTGTTGTTTTTCTCTCCCGCAGGCATATCTTCTCTGTTGAAGAATTTTCCGAATTTCGAACAAAAAGAAATTGCCATCGGAACATTCGGTCCCACAACGGCCCAAGCGGTGCGCAATGCCGGTTTGCGATTGGATATAGAAGCGCCCAATCCGGAAGCCCCTTCCATGACAACCGCTTTGGAAAATTATTTGAAAGCACTGCCCAAATCCATCAAAAAATAATCAACGATTGAAGTCTGAACCCTTTTCAAAAGCCGAGCGGATTTCCATTCAACGGGAAATAGACCGTTTATTTAATGAAGGTTCTGCCTTTACAGTTTATCCTCTGCGTGTACTTTATTTAGAAACGAAACCTTTGTCAGGCGTTTCAGCCTCGATTTTAATCAGCGTACCTAAAAAACGTTTCAAGCGAGCGGTTCAACGCAACCGGATTAAACGGCTGGTGCGGGAAACGTATCGGAAGAACAAACATTCCCTCTTGGCCTCTTTGCAAACCCAAGATACCGGTTTGTTGTTGGCTTTCGTGTATGTGAGCAACCATTTATGCTCTTACAGTGAAATGGAAACGGCGATCAAGAAAAGCCTTCAAATCCTGTTGGAAA
>JAITXK010000131.1 GCA_031284765.1 Candidatus Symbiothrix sp. | reverse complement strand
GGTCGATGTTTCTACCTGGAGCAAAGGGTTGTATTTTCTGACTGTGCAGGCAGGGAGCGGCAAAACGAATCAGAAGTTGATTATTCGTTGATTGGCGCTTGCTTGACTTTTGTGGAGTTATAGCGATTGATAACCTCGGGCAAGCAAGGTGCAGCCCGGGGTTATTCATATTTTGTCCTCTTCGCATTAACCCGCTTTGGATATAGTAGTCAGGTTAAGTAAAGCTCTCTACGAGAGCTGTTTTCAAACGGCCTTAGCCTTTTAACCGTTGCCTTACCACCTCATACATCAATACCGCAGCCGCCGCCGAAACATTCAAAGAAGCGATGTTCCCAACAATCGGGATTTTGACCATTTCATCACAAATCCGCAGGTTTTCTAACGCAATGCCCAGGTCCTCGCTCCCCATCACCAAGGCGGTGGGAACGGTATAATTGGCTTCGATGTAGCTTTGGTCGGCCTTTTCCGTCGCCGCTACCACTTTATATCCGCAGTTTTTCAAAAACCGGATGGCTTCCGTGATGCTCGCTTCCTTGCAAACGGGCAACGAGAGCAATGCGCCCGCTGAGGTTTTTACTGCATCGGCATTGACCGAAACGCTGTTACGGGCGGGGATGACTATCGCATCCACTCCGGCACATTCACAGGTGCGGGCAATGGCGCCGAAATTGCGCACGTCGGTCACGCCGTCCAACAACAAAATCAGCGGATTTTTGCCTTCTTCATACAGGAACGGCACCATGTCTTCCAATTTTTGATAAGTTACGGCAGAGATAAACGCAATCACACCTTGATGGTTTTTGCGGGTCAACCGGTCTAATTTTTCCTGCGGCACCCGTTGAATCGGAATGTTCGTTTCTTTGACGATATTGAATAGCTCGTGCGACAAATCGTTTTGCAAATCTCTGCGCATTAATATTTTATCGACTTCTTTTCCTGCCTGTACGGCCTCGATGACGGCACGTGTGCCGAAAATCATTTCTGTTTCCTTCATTTTAATAATTCTTTTGCGTTTTCTATGGCGGCTTCCGTGACTGCGGCTCCGCTCAACATTTGGGCAATTTCCTGAATACGTTCTTCCTGCGTGAGCCGGCGAATATGCGTTTCCGTATAACGATTGGTTTCTTCCTTGTACACGAAAAACTGCGAATCGCCCCGCGCGGCAATCTGGGGCAAATGGGTGATGGCAATTACTTGCATCACATCTGCCATTTGGTGCATGATTTTCCCCATTTTATCGGCCGTTTCACCCGATACACCCGTGTCGATTTCATCGAATAATATGGTGGGCAAAGCGGTTGCTCCCGCAATCAGGGCTTTTATTCCCAGCATTAATCGGGAAATTTCTCCTCCGGATGCGGTTAGCGATACCGGTTTCATTGGCACATTTTTGTTGGCGGAAAAGAGAAAGTGTATTTCGTCCGCCCCGCTGGCATCGACTGCGGTCTTCGGCGTGATTGGGCATTGGAATTGCATCGAAGGCATTCCCAGCACGCTTACCCGCTCTACTAATTCTTGTTCCAAATAGTAGGCGGCACGTTGGCGTGTGTCGCTTAATTGCCGGGCTAATGTTTGGACGGCGGTTTCCGAAACAGTCAATTGTTGTTGTAACTGTGAGATTTCATCGTCATAATTGGCGATTTCTGACAACTGGTTTTCCAATTGCTTGCGGATTTCGATTAACTCTTCTACCGAATCTTTTTTGTGCTTTTGTTGCAAGGTATAAATTAAATCCAAGCGGTCGTTGACGTGTTTCAGGCGTTCAGGGTCCAATTCCATCGCTTCCTGTTGACGGTAGATATCAAGTGACAAATCTTTTAAATCGACATAAGCCGTTTGCACTCTTTCTGCCATTTCATCGGCAGGGTGATAGATTTTGTGTAAGGATTGCGCAGTATCGAGCGTTGCTTTCAATTGCGTTAAAATTCCCTTTTCATCGGCGGAAAACAGTTGTTCCATGGAATATAAGCCGCTTTTGATTTCTTCCAGATGGGTGAGGGTGGCCAGTTCTTCCTCCAAAGCGGGTTGTTCGCCGGCTTGAAGTTTGGCCTCGTCCAACTGTTGGAATTGGAAATGCAGGTATTCCTGTTCGGAGGAATGACTTTCCGCACGGGTTTTCAATTCCTGCAATTGTTTGCGGATTTTCAGGAATTGTTTGTATTCATCGGAATATTCGGCTCTCAACAGTTTGTTGTCGGCCAGGATGTCAATGGCTTGTAATTGAAATTTATTGTCGCTCAGCAACAGGTTTTGATGTTGCGAATGAATGTCAATCAGGAAAGCGCCCAAGTCTTTTAAGTCGTTCAGGCCAACGGGACGGTCGTTGATGAATGCGCGGGATTTGCCCGAACTCCAGATTTCCCTTCTCAGGATGCAATTTTTTGCATCGTAATCCAACTCTCGTTCGGTAAAAAAGCTTTCCAAGTCGTAGGACGAAATATCGAACAATCCTTCAATAAAACATTTCTCTTCGTCGGGCTTGATGACTTTTGCATCGGCTCGTTGTCCCAAAACCAGCGATAGAGCGCCGATGATGATGGATTTACCGGCCCCGGTTTCGCCGGTAATGACCGAAAGCCCGGTTGAAAAATCAATTTCCAACTGAGAAATCAGTGCATAATTCCGAATAGTTAATTGTTTAAGCATATTCTATTTTTTCAGCGTTTCGAGTTGGTTGGACATGCTGGGAAAGACCCCTCGAAGCAAGTCGTAGATTTCTTTTTTTTCTTCCTGCGTTGCTTTTTCGGCAATCGAAATCATTTCGTCCAGCTTGGAATCGGCGAACATTTGCAGGATTAATTCCGATGACCGGACTTGGCGCATCTCCTTTAAATAAGGAAGCGCATTCAAAATGGTTAACCGGCCGCGGTCGGGATTAGCCGCCATTTCATCCAAACCTTTGCGATGATAGGTGTACCACAATTCATGATATTTTTTCAACGACTCATCCAAATACGCATTAATCATCGAACTGCGGCTTTTATTGTCATCGAAAGCCGACCAACCGCTCCATCCGGAAGAATATGCCATGGTGGCGATATTTTGTGCCGAACGGAAGAATACGCTCCCGCCCATCGGGGAAAAGCTGTCGAAATCCAAGGCTAAAATCAATTGGACATAAAACGAGATGACGGCTTCCAAGTTGCTGCTCAAAGTGTTTTGTTGCGTTTGAATGGCCGCATTTTCCATGTATTCAAAATCGAATTTGGTGTCACGGTAATTGAGTACAGTGGTGGAATAAGCGGCGTTATAGACCGGCCGGCGGGATTGGACGAACAATTCGGCTTTAAAAATATTGTCGCTCGGCTGTTCCATAATGTTGATGGAAAACGTGCAATCAATCCGTTCGTTCACGGAGAAAGTAGTGGAACTCCAGTGCGTTTCGTTAATGAACTGGTTCAGGGCGCGTTCCAACGAGGTAAAGATGGTTTT
>JAITXK010000186.1 GCA_031284765.1 Candidatus Symbiothrix sp. | reverse complement strand
GGTCGAACAAATCAATTCCTCGTTTACCGTTGCACCGTTTAATATCCGGTTAACTAACGATTGGGCGGGTTCCAAGTATTTTTGTGTAAAAAAGGACTTGTTTTTCAGTTGATTATCATTGATTTTTCCACTCAACCGGTCTAATTTGGCAATGCTGTATGCAATCGGGTCAGCGCTCATCGCCAATACCGTAGAACGAATTTTTGCGTCCGGATAAGGAATGCCTGAAATGTATAAACTCCCGGTCATCTTCTCGTTGGCTATTTCTTCGGCAAAATTCTCAATGCGTTCGATATCTTCGGTCGAATAAGGATTTGTGAGTACACTATCCAAGCGCAAATCGCGGTGCAAGCCCATGGCTACGGCTATATTCTTGACTTCCAAAGAAGATTTTGCCTGCCGGTTTTCTTCTGTTTTGTAATAAGTCCGGATTTTATCCTGCAATGTTTTGAATTGCGAACGCATGTCACTTTCCATAAACGGAGGTGTGAGGTAAGAGATTGTCGTTGCATACGAACGGCGTTTCGCCATCATGCTTTCACCGATATTTCCAATGGTGTAATAATAGAAATGCGGGACAGCGCCGACCAAACGGTCCGGCCAATCGTTGTGACTGAGAGCGACCTGCTTTTGTGGTGTAAACTCAAGGCTTCCGTGCGTGCCGAAATGCAGGATGGCATCGGCTTTGAAATCGTATTGCGACCAAAGATAAGCTGCAATGTAGGTGTGGGGCGGTGCGGATTTTGAGCCGTGAACGATGGCAAAGGCATCGCTGCCCAATCCGGCCATGGGTTGAGGAAGCAAGACCACGTTTCCGAAGGATATACGCGCCACGGCAAGATACGATTTATCGTCTTTCTTTACCGACATATAATTACCAGGCGCTTCGCCGTAAAGCGCGGTGACATCGGCGTAATTGGCTTCGGACAAGGATTGTTTGACCCAGGTTTCATACGCTTGTTTTTCGATTAGGGCAGGATGGCCGTTTTTCAGAAAATCGTCGAAAACACCGTTTGCATACGTACTCATGACAGCGCCTTGCGTCATCAGTATTTTTTCAAAATCCTTGATTTCCGCCGGAAGGTTATCGACTTTGTATCCTTCGGCTTTCAGGCGTTTCAAAAAGTTGTAAAGCGCCGGAACGGTTTCCAGACCTTGTGCGGTCAAGGTAGATTGTCCCGCGCCTTTGAAGTAGTAAACGGCTATTTTTTTGTCCGCGTTGTTTTTCTTTTGCAAAGTGACGAAATTATTCACGATTTGCGTAAATGTATGCAGGCGTTCGGGAATGGCTTTGAGCAGGTACAACCCGTTTTCATCCATTTCCTGCGCATTGAGAACATAAGGATAAATCGCTCCATCGAGTTCGGGCATGACAATGCTTTGCGACATGAATCCGCCGAACATGCCCATCGGGTCGGCAAGCCATTCTTCTTTGGTCTGCAACAGGGTGATGGGTGCAAAAATCGGAATGTTACGTGCTTTGAGCCAATCGACTGCGGCATCGGCTTGTCCCATTACCATGCGTCCGTGCGCAAAATAGATAACGGCATCGGGTTGAATTTCTTTCAGAAAATCCAATCGTTTCATGAACGAGGAGACCGGATATACGTTCAATCCCAAGCCTTGCAGAGAAACGACCAGACTGTCCATGTCTTCTTTGTTGCCGCTGAACGGATCGTTTAATCCGCCGACAATCGCTATTTTGGGCGCATTTTCCTTGTAGTAATTGTTGTTTTTCAGATATTCTTCATAATCCGTTACCTTTTCAAAATATACGGATTCATCCAAATGAAACAGCACATCCGAGGCGCTCTTGACTGCCGAGTCGGGTGCATTGACAAAGAAAGTCTTTTTGTCGATGGACTGGCGAATATACCTTGCCAGACTTTGGTAATTCTTTTTGTTTCCATCACTCAGATATGCCGAAATCCGGGCTTTGTCGATACTGTCCAAGTTGCAGATGTTGTTTTCGGGAGATGTAGCGCTGAAAATGTAAACAGGTGTTCCGGCATCAGCCGTTTTCTGAATCTGTTCCCGTTGTTCGGTCGTTATCTGCAAACCCATTCCGAACGCCAATACAAAATCATAATTACTTAATTTATGCGCTTCGCTGACAGATACTTCTTTATAACGTATAAACCGGTCAGCATTTGCCCGGACAATGCCGGTGGTTTGAAATGCCTGAAAATTAACCAATGCAATGCGGGTGGTTGACGCTGTATGGTTCCACACAATCCATCCTGCTCCAAGTATAAGTGCAACAATGGTTATAAATGTAATTTGTTTTCCTCTTTTTGTCATAATTTTTTATTGAACGACAAACAGTGGATGGCCAATAATCATTTGCCGTCCACTGTTTATCAGGTTAGTTTAATATGTTATTTTACAATTAATTTGCTGCTTTAATTAATGCATATTCGATTTCGGGTTTACCTCTGACGCCCCCATCGTTGCCAACGCCCATTGTATTGAATCTTAATTTATAGACATTGCCGGAAGGGTCTTGTACCACATAAAAGCGGTCTTTCTTGATTCCCGTCCCGGTTGTTGTACGCCACTCGGAACCGATGATTACCCTTGAACCGGAGAGCGTTATCGTGTTCAGTTTGTCTGCCGTGAAATTTTCATAAGTGACGGTCGTTCCTTCCGTGACGACTTCCGCCGATTTAGCGCCTCCATACGTATTGGTATATACGAAGTCGGCGTACAGGTAAGGTGTAGTCGCATTGGCGCGGAAAGTGGTATACGTCCATTCGATGTCCCATTTTGCCTTTGCCGGTTCGATTTGTACCGCAGCGCCGGTGGTCAACGATATGTATTGGAAATTGTTGTCTGCATTTTTTGCGATATTTACCGTTTTGTATTCACTGTCCGTGATGTTGGCATATTGCAAGGTATAGCCGCCATTGTTTTGCAGGATGCGGATTTTCTTCCAGGGTCCGCTTCCGGGATTGACGATATACACTTTGTTATTTGCCTCTGTCGGTGAAACTTCTGCAATTACTGTTTTAGATAAATCGCCTTCCACATCGTCGATGACGTCGAAAGTTCCCTGTCCGAATCCGAGTCTCAGTACATTCACCAAATCCGTTGTGTCGGCTGCTGTTACGGTATTGAGGGCTGTTTTATCGAGCGCTTTTGCTGTTGCGCCTGCCGTATTGTTGATAATCACGCGGAAACTTGTTCCGTTATAAAAACCCAAATCCCAGGAAGTACGGGCAACGCTTGTCGCCTTGTTGCTGCTGAAATCGACAAATACCGACAAGCGGGGAGAACTTCCCGCTTCGCCCGCACTGCCTTCAAGTCCGTTGAGCACCAAAGAGCTGCCTTGCGAAACGATGTCGGCAAAAGCCAGGTTGAGCGTGTTTTTTGCCCCGGTCACACCCGGTGAGGAAACATTGGTGAT
>JAITXK010000107.1 GCA_031284765.1 Candidatus Symbiothrix sp. | reverse complement strand
TCCATATCCAAGGGGAGGCCTTTTTGCAGGCAGTGAATCAGGCGGTAGTCCATGATAAAATCCATTCCGCCGTGTCCGCCGACTTTCTTGGCTGTAGCTTCCAGTTCTTTGGTAATCGGGTGTTTGTATTTCTCCATCAAGGCTTGTTTCATGGCTTTGGGAACAAAGCTGTGCGCCGTCAGGTTTTCGTGATTGGCGGCAATGGCGGGGTCTATCTCGCCCGCATCCAACGCATAGCCTTCTTCGGGATATTTGTTGGCAAAGCCTTTGGTACCGGTCAGTTGATACATCCGGTTGTAGGGACGGGGGGAGGTGACGTTGTGCTCAATCAAAATGGATTTGCCTTTTTCGGTGCCGATTAAGGTGCAGGTATGGTCGCCGTTGCGGAAGTTTTCCACGTCCCGGCCTGTTGCTTCTTTGACGAAGGCGGGGTTGCCGATTGCTTTGGTATCTACCGCTACCAAATAATTTAATTTATCGCCGCGGTGAATATTCATCGCTTGGCAAACGGGGCCTAAACCGTGCGTAGGATATACATCGCCGCGGTGTTGTTCGTTGAAATCCATGCGCCAATTGTTCCAATAATCTTTCCAATAGGGTTGCAGACCATGAATATACGCACCTTCGCCGTGGATGACTTCGCCCAGCAGGCCTTGTTGAACCATGTTCAAAGTGGTCAATTCAAAGAAATCATAGACACAGTTTTCCAACTGCATGCAATGTTTGCGGGTTTGTTCCGAGGTATTTATCAGCGCCCACATTTCTTCCAGATTCATGGCGGCAGGCACTTCGATAGCCACGTGTTTGCCGTCTTTCATGGCCTGCACTCCAATTACGGCGTGATGCACCCAGTCGGTGGCGACGTACACCAAATCGACATTGGGCAACGCCGTCACTTTGCGCCACACTTCCGTATCGCCGTAAAATTCCTGCGCTTTGGGGAAGCCTTTCTTTTCCAGTGTTGCATTCACTTTTTCCACGCGGTCTTTTTCCACATCGCAAAGGGCGACGATTTCCACTCCCGGTATGTTGGTCATCCTCGTGACGGCGCCCGGTCCGCGCATGCCCAATCCGATGAAGGCGACTCTTACGGTCGGTATCGGTTCGCAACGCAATTGCAATACATCCTGCTGTCCTGCGGGACGTTTGGGCGTTTTTAGCTTGATTACCGCTTTGGCACTCTTATTCTTTGCGGCGGTTGTTGAAACATTTATCGTACAGACAAGCATGAGGCACGATAGTATCCAAATCCATTTTGATGGTTTCATATTTGTTTTATTTTTAATGATTGATAAATGACGGTTTTACAGGAACGATTGAATAATCGCCTGCATCTTTTCCTGATTCTTTTCCAAATCCTGCAACAATTTCAACTGCGCCTTGGTTCGTTGCAAATTGTGTTCGGGAAAATTAATCTTGTAATAGGTATCGCCGTTGAGATAATCGGTAAAGAAACGAACGGTTTGCATGTAAGTCAGCAAACGGGCGCCGAAAGGCAGGTTTTCGATTTCCACCGGCAACAGGAACTTCCTTGCTGTTTCGAGATAGCCTTTGGCATAGCCTTCGAAGATAGCCAGATTGACACCTACGTGATTCAAATCGGCATCGTCTTCAGTTCCCGTATTGGCTCCGGTGCGGATAAAATCGCCAAAGTCGGACAAGACATAGCCGGGCATCACGGTATCCAAATCGACCACGCACAAGATACGGCCGTCCTCGCCGAACAATACATTGTTTACTTTCGTATCGCAGTGGTTGATGCGTTTCGGCAAAATGCCCTCGCGCCCCATGCGTTCCGCCTTGCACATTTCTTCGGCACGGCTTTCAATTTCTTGGATAATGTTTTGAAAAGCGGCTACGCGGCCGGCGGCATCATTGGCAACGGCTTCGCGGAACTGTTCCAAGCGAAATTCCATGTTGTGGAAATTTGGAATGGTTTCTTCGATTTTTTCGGGAATATCCGCCAAATAGCCCTGAAATTCGCCGAAAGCTTTTCCCGCTTCGTAGGCCAATTCGGGCGTAATGGTATCGTAGCCTTTCCCGCCGGAGATGAACAGATAGACGCGCCAGTAATATTCGCCATCGAAATAAAACAATTTCCCATCCTTAGCAGGGATGATTGTCAATGTTTTCCGTTCAATATCCGTTTCGCCTTTCTCGGCCAGTTTTTTACGGATATGATTGGTTACATGCAGGATATTATGCTGCAATAATTCCACGTTTTTGAAAATGCCGTGGTTGATGCGTTGCAACAAATAATCGGGTTTGTCCGCTTCTTTCGTTTTCACCAAGTACGAAGCGTTGATAAGACCCGCTCCCAACGGAGCAACTGAAACCGGAGTTCCTTCCAAACGGAAGTGATTTACTAATTCAATGTGTGTTTCCATATTTTAATTTAAGAATATTAATCATGTCTGCTGTCATGGTATCCAAGTCGAATTGGGGGTTCCAATCCCATTCTTCGCGGGCGCAGGAATCATCCATCGAATCGGGCCATGAATCGGCAATAGCTTGCTTCAGCGGGTCAATTTCGTAGGTCATTCCAAAGCCGGGAAGATGTTTTTGAATGGCTTTCAAAAGCATTTCGGGGTCGAAACTCATCGCCGTTACGTTAAATGAATTACGGTGTTTCAGGCGCGAAGGGTCGGCTTCCATCAGTTGGATGGCGGCATCGAGCGCATCGGGCATGTACATCATATCCATGAATGTGCCGGCCTGTATGGGGCAAGTGAACTTTTCGCCCTGCACGGCTTTGTAATAGATTTCCACAGCATAATCGGTTGTGCCGCCGCCGGGAAGCGTCAAACTGGAAATCAAACCGGGGAAACGTACCGAACGGGTATCCACTCCCCAGCGCTGGAAATAATAATCGCTCAACAATTCGCCGGTAACTTTCGTAATGCCATAAATGGTATTGGGACGTTGCACGGTGTCTTGCGGCGTTTTCGTATGCGGCGTATCCGGCCCGAAAGCTCCGATGGAACTGGGGGTAAAGACGGCGCAACGATATTCTTTCGCCACATCCAGGCAGTTCATCAAACTGCCGATTCCTACATTCCAACCCAAAGCCGGATTTTTTTCAGCCGTGGCTGATAAAATAGCCGCCAAGTTATATATGGTATCTATTTGGTAGTGTTTTACAGCTTCTGCAATCTGGTTTTTATCCGTTGCATCAACTTGTACCGTTGGGCCGGCATCAAAAAAACCTTCGGGATAAGGCGGCGCAAAGTGACCGCAAACCACATTATCTTTTCCGTAAACGGAACGCAATTTTTGACTTAATTCAGAACCAATCTGGCCTGTACTGCCCACAATCAAGATTTTTCTCATTTACTTTAATCCAATAATTTAATTAGGTTGAATACTATATGTATATTGACAGGAAGCGTATGGAATCCGGTACTTGTCCAAAGGCAAGGAAGCCCAACTGTCAATGCCGGCTACACCCATTTGGCGATAATCGACGTTGAGATACACTTCGCTGCGTTTTACCAATTCGCCGGCGTGGTATTGCTTGCGCTCCTGTTCGGGGTCTAAATCATCCATAGAGTAATGCAAAGCGGAAAATTCGAGCGGAAGATTGCCGGTAATCTTCAGGCCTTTGCCTTTTTTGTCGGTCAATGTCAACCAGCGGACACCGGTCTTGTTGCCGTTTTCCTGCGGACGTCCGTAGGGGTGGAATTGTTCATCCACCGTGCTTTTATAGATACCCAGGTTTGCGCCGGAATTGCGGTCAATGTAATTCTCCTGCGGGCCGCGGCCGTAATAGCTAAGATGATTGAATTGCTTCGGAACAATCAGGATGTTTCCGAATTTCGGCAATATCGGATGTTCGCCCTTTATCTTTTCGAAATGATTATCAACGACAATCGTTCCCGCGCCGTCAATGGTATAGGTTTGGGTGAATTTGGCATCACCGTTCAACAACGATTTCTCGCTCACAATTTGATAAGCGCCCGCTTCCTGCAATACTCTTACCGTGGCTGTTTCGGTTTTTCCCGCATCGTGCCAGACGCGCAATTTGCTGTTCGAACCGGCGCCGTAATCGTTATCGGTCATCGGCCGCCAGAAATTCACTTGCGGGCCGGAAGTAAGCAAGGTTTGCCCTTTGTATTGATAGCTCTTGATTAATCCGGTCGTCAAATCGAAGGTGACGGAGAAATCTTTGCCTTTGGCTGTCCATTCAGCACCGGTTTGCGTTACTCGAAGCGGTGCGTTTGAGAGGGTCGTTTCGGACGGTTCAAATGCTGCAATGCTCAACTGTTCGTACGCGATGCTGTAGTCTTTCGGAAGGAAGGGTTCGGCCGTTTTCAGTTTGTAGTCAATATTTACCAAATACTCTTTTCCGTTTTGACGCTTGTAAGTAATCGGTAATGTGTATATTGCCGTTTGCAAAGGCAATATATTCAATCGTTCCATCCGGTCCGATTGCACGGGTTTTCCGTTTTCCAGCAATGTCCACGACAAATAATAATTGCTCAAATCGCGGAAATAATTCTTGTTTTTCACGCGAATCGTGTACGTTACGCTATCACTCCACGCAGTAGCGATGTTTTGATATACTTTTTTTACTTCGGATGTGCCCGGGTGCAATGTCCGGTCGGGTTGAATAATACCGTCCAGCACAAAATTACGGTCTTTCGGTTTGCCTTCAAATACCGATTCCGGTTCAAAATCTCCGCCGTAGGCAAAGAAGGTTTTTCCGTTGCGGGTTACTTGCAATCCGTGGTCAATCCATTCCCAGATAAATCCACCTTGCAGAGTCGGGTATTTCGGGTCTTCAATCACTTCCCAATATTCTTTGAAATTGCCCAAGCTATTGCCCATGGCATGAGCATATTCGGAGGAAATCATCGGACGGTCGGTGCGCCGTTCGCCATACGACCGGAAACTGTTGGGAGAAGGATACTGCGGACAGTAAATATCGGTATTCCATTCCGCTTCCGCGCGTTCGTATTGCACAGGGCGGGTCTTATCGGCTTTTTTCAAGGCCATGTAGGCATTGTAGAAATTGTATCCGTTGCCGGCTTCATTGCCCAAAGACCAGAATATCACACTCGGATAATTCTTGTCGCGGGCATACATACGCATCACCCGTTCGATATGGGAGGTTAGGAAATCGGAGTTATTTCCCAATGTACGTTTTAAATCGTAATACAAACCGTGTGATTCAATATTGGCTTCATCACAAACATAGATACCGTATTCGTCGCATAATTCGTAAAAGTAGGGGTCGTTGGGATAGTGCGACATTCTGACGGCATTGATATTCATCTGCTTCATCAACTCTATATCTTTGCGCATTTCTTCTTTGGAAACCACGTGAGCCGTTTTATGGCTGTGTTCGTGGCGGTTCACGCCTTTAATCAATACCGGTTGCCCATTAACCAATACTTGTGCATTTTTGATTTCGATGCTACGGAAACCCACACGCACGGGAATCACTTCGGTTGTCTTTCCTTCTTCATCCAACAAGCTTATATATAATGAATACAAATGCGGTGTTTCGGCCGACCATGGTTGAATGGTTGGTATCGGAAAATCACCTCCAATTAACCAACGACCTTCAAATTCGCTTACGCTGGGCGACATTTGATTATCCATTTTAATTCCGTTTTCAAGGAATAATGTAGCATGCACTTGATGCGGCGGCAAAGCTTTTTTCTCTTTCCCTTTGCGGGTATAATCTTTTACCCAAACCGTTAATTGAAAGATACCTTTTTGATAGGTGTCGTTCAAACTTGCTTCTACGGTAAAATCTTCGATGGCGAGTTTAGGTGTGGAATAAAGATACACATCACGCTCAATACCCGAAACACGCCAGAAATCCTGACATTCGAGGTAGCTGCCCATGCTCCAGCGATAGACTTCCAAAGCAACGGTATTTTCACCTTTGCGGACATAAGGGGTAATATCAAACTCGGCTTCCAATTTGGAATCTTCGCTGTAGCCCACGTATTGGCCGTTAATCCAAATATAGAAGGCTGATTTTACTGCACCAAGGTGAATGAAGACTTCGCGTCCGTCCCACGATTCGGGAAGGGTAAACGTGCGTTTGTAGGAACCTACCGGATTGTATTCCGCCGGCAGATTTTCGACCAACTTGTCGATTGTATAGTTGTTTTGCAACCATCCCCAGCCTTTTCCGAACTCAAAGGGGTGATTGACATAGATAGGATAGCCATAGGTCTTGCCGGTGTTATTAAATTCCCAGTTGGCAGGAACAAGGAAATTATCCCATGCGGAAACATCATAGCCTTCTTTTTCAAAGCCTTCCGGACGTTGCGAAGGGCTTTCCACCCATTTGAATTTCCACAAACCATTGAGCGATTGAAAATAAGCCGATTTTTCCCTGGCTCGGGTTTCCGCCAATGCCTGAGTCTCGAAAGCAAAACCGGCGGCATGCATCCGGACGCGATTCACTCCGACGACCGATACGTCTTGCCACTCTTTTAACTTGGTTTCTTTAGAAGATTGAGAACTTGCGGAAATACAAAAACACACCAAAAATGCAGTTAAACAACAGAAATTCTTCACGATATATCAATTTTTATAGTGAGTTGCAAAATTACTACAAATTTCTATCCGTGCAATGGTTTTAAATAAAAATAAGAGATACTATTTTTCAATGATACCTCTTAATTACGGGTTTAATTTTGTCACTTTTGACAAAATGGTAGATGTGACCCCCCCCAACCCCCTTGTTCGGCGTAGCGTCCACGCTACGTCGCCGCTAACAGCGAAGCTCCTGCTTCGCACTTGCAAGGCAAGGCGGGAGCCTTACTTTTAATGCGACGTAGCGTGGACGCTACGCCGAACGGGGGAATATCTATTAAATAAACTTGACCCGCCATCCCATGAAAAACCGGCATTGATCATCAGGGGATGGCGGTTCAGGCCCGCCATGACAAGTCCTTCAAAAAGACGTTTTATTTCTTCACAATAATTTTCTTCGTGATTATCGTACCCTCTACGGCAATGCGCACAAAATAAACGCCATCAGCCAAAGGAGTTACATCTATTTTTTCAACAAAATTATCCTCTACCAGCACCCGCAATCCAGGGCAAACGCATCTTAATATATTTTTAACGCATTTTAAATACTAAAGATTTTCAAGGTCCGTTTGTATAGGAAAAGAATTATGCAAACACCGCTTAGTTATTTTACAGGGTTAACAGATCCTCGCGTGGATAGGACTAAAGATCATTTGATGGAGGACATTATCTTTATTACCCTTGCAGCGGTCATTTGTGGGGCAGAGACGTGGAATGATATTGAAAATTATGGCAAAGCCAAAGAAACCTGGTTACGGCAATATCTGCGATTGCCTAATGGTATTCCCTCTCACGATACCTTTAACCGTTTTTTCAGTGCGTTAGATCCGGACGAATTTGATCAAGCCTTCCTCTCTTGGATAAAAGACATCTCAACGTTGACAGACGGCGATGTGGTCAGTATTGATGGGAAGACCCTTTGCGGTTCACGAGCGGGAGATTCCAAACGAGTGGTTCATATTGTCAGTGCGTGGTCAAAAGCCAACCAATTGAGTTTAGGACAAGTGAAGGTTGATGCAAAGTCGAATGAAATCACGGCTATCCCCAAGTTATTGGAAGTTTTAGTCATCAAAGGATGTCTGGTTACCATAGATGCAATGGGCTGTCAGCGTGACATTGCCGCCAAGATAATAGACAAAGGAGGTGATTACCTTTTAGCCGTCAAAGGCAATCAGGGTTGCTTGGAAGAGGATGCTGAACGAACTGTCCGCTTTACCAGTCCGACATCAGAATGGATAGAAGATGATTTTGGTCATGGACGTATTGAGCAACGGAGATGTACACTCTATACTGATCTTTCCTTTATTGATAAGGCAGAGGCATGGAAAAATCTAACAGCGATAGTCAAGATAGAAGCTACACGCTACAGCAAGTCAAGTGGAAAAGAAGAAAAAGAGGTGCGGCTTTATATTACCAGT
>JAITXK010000182.1 GCA_031284765.1 Candidatus Symbiothrix sp. | reverse complement strand
ATGCCGGTAATCCTAATCAATTTACAACAGACTGGCTTCACATCGAAAATGATCTGAATATCTTGAATTCTCCTGCTTATGCACATCAAAATGGAAAACCGGTTATTTGCATTTGGGGATTTGGATTTGTCGGTAGGACCAATACGCCTCAAAAGAGTTTGGAAATTATTAATTGGCTGAAAGACAAAGGCTATTATGTTATCGGAGGTGTCCCTACGAACTTTCGAACTTCTTCGAGCGATTCGTATCCCGGATATGAAGAGGTTTACAAAGCGTTTGATATGCTTTCTCCATGGACGGTAGGTCGTTATGGAAACACGGGTGGTATTGATAATTACAAAACGCAATTCCTGATACCCGACTATGAATATTGCCAGGAAAACGGGATTGATTATCAACCGGTACTATTTCCGGGATTCGCCTGGTCGAACTGGAACTCAGATAAAGTCAACGAGATGCCTCGCGACAGAGGAGAATTTTTATGGCGGCAAATGTATAATATCAAAGAATCAGGAATTTCGAGCGCTTATATCGCCATGTTTGACGAATATGATGAAGGAACGGCCATTCTAAAAGCCGCCGATAGTTTTTTCGCTATTCCAACAGATCAGTATTTTCTGACTAATAGTGCTGATGGGACTTATCTCTCGTCCGACTTTTATCTGCGGCTGGCAGGAAAAGCGACTCGGGTATTAAAAGGGACAGATCCGTTGACAGAAACCGTTACTATTCCCTATTCTGAAGGACCGATCTGGTTCAGAACCAGTTTTGAAAAAGGATTTGATGCGATAATACCGACAAATGCAGCGATGGAAAACGCTGAAAATGTATCTAACTTAAAGGTGGCACCGGTTAAATCAGAAGTCTTTCGTTGGGGATCGTATGCCGTACGATATGTCGGGAAAAGTACGATGGCATCCAATGCTCATGCCGATTTTCCCCTGTTTGACGTGAATATTCCGGTGAATGAAAATACCAAATTGGGATTCTGGCTGTATCCTCTCAACGAAAACGGACGATATGTGTCGATTGATTTAATCATGACCGACGGTACTCGATTCAAAGATGTAAACGCCGTTGATCGACATACGGGCATATCCATGGATCCTGCAACACCCAGAGGCGTCATTGACAGATGGAATCCTAATTTATCCGATATCGGACAATGGTTGAATGGAAAAACCATCGACAAAATTTGTCTTTCTTTTGCCGATGCTCCCAGTACAGAAGGATTTAACGGATACATCGACGACATTGTAATTACCGATACCAACGATGTGTTGGGTACGGATGCGATAACTTCCATTCCACAAATAACGGAAGGAAAAGGACGAGAAGTGGGAATATACCCGACATTTGTCGAAGATGGAGTAATTTACCTGAATACTAAAGATATAAGAGGAAATACACCTCTCGAATTGAGCATTGTAAATATGCAGGGCAAATTGGTATTTAAAAAGAAACTCATGCCGGGAAGCATACATTCTTTATCTATCGACAAACTACCCGGTGGATTTTATATTGCCTCCGTCATTGGAGAAAATGTAACCACGAACAAGAAAATAGTTGTGAAATAAAATAATTGAAGTAATCTTCAATCAAGTAATTGTATAATTTTTTATGTATAATTTTTAAAAAAAGCATTATGAAAAACGTTTATTCTTTATTGTTGATCATCTGTATGATCTTAGTGCAAAATGTAAGTGCGAA
Organism: Candidatus Symbiothrix sp.; assembly: GCA_031284765.1. Taxonomy (GTDB): domain Bacteria; phylum Bacteroidota; class Bacteroidia; order Bacteroidales; family Azobacteroidaceae; genus Azobacteroides. Next base: position 12,281 of record JAITXK010000182.1, on the reverse strand, counting down.
AGATATCTATCTTTCTGCAACGGGTAATGACAGTAATAATGGACTTTCTGCGGAATCTCCGGTAAAAACATTGCTTCGGGCAAATGAACTCATTGGGACAGAAGACGTGATACACGTCGATGGTATTATTAAAATTACAGAGGAAGTGGGCTTTGCTACAAAAATAGAGGATGGAACCCAAGAACCCCCTTTGCAAGAGAACGGAATTTATCTGTATCATCGAGGGTATTTCTTTAGAAGTGCGTTGAAAATAGCCGGAATAACATTTCTGGGAAAAGATTCTTCCAAAGATGGTTTCTCCGGTGAAGAACAAGCCGCTCTTTTTCAGTTTCAAGGCGCTTATCCGGTAACGTTCAAAAACATTCTGTTTACCAAAGCCACTACTCATAGAGCTGCGAATGGTCAGTATGGTAGTGATGCCTCCGCTATTTGGGCATTGGGTACGGAATTAACCTTCGAAAATTGTGCTTTCACATTGAACGACATTTCCAGAAATCCGGATAGCCCGGCAGATCCGAAAGACGGCTGGGGTGATCGTGGAGCTGTAACTATCAATAGCGGAAACGTCATCTTTAAAAAATGTGAGTTTACCGAAAATTTAGGAAGAGAAGGTGGCGCATTATTCCTTAGCTCCGGAAATATCCAAATAGAAGATTGCTATTTTGGATATAACAATTGTGCGGAAGTGAACGGATCGAAAGGTGGCGCAATCCATACTTGGGTACATGGAGCCGATGGCCCCTTGAATATCACCATCACAAACTCTGTTTTTGAAGGCAATACCGCCAGAAATGCCGGAGCTATTGCTTTGCTCGACAAGGTGTCTTATCAACCTACCAGTACGACATTGAATATCGACCGTTGTACGTTTATTGGTAATTCAGCAACGGAAGCTCAAGGCGGTGCTATTTTATTCAATAACCAATACGGCAGTCAAAGTGAAGATTTTGTAACCATTACAAACTCCCTTTTCTACGGTAATAATTCAAATGCCGATGGTGGAGCTATTTGTGTGTGGAATGTACGACCGGGAAGCGAACTCAAAATGATCAACAATACGTTGTATGGAAATTATACAAACGGAAACCCAGGTCATGGAGGAGGACTCGATTTTCTAAGAGGTTATCCTGAATTTAACGGACTACCCGTCAACTTGAGAAAACAGATTTATAATTGTATTTTCGACGGAAACTATGCTACCGATGGCGGTACATATACCGTATATTCTGATTTATCAACCTTATACGATACTTCCGAACCGGACGATTTTGAACTGAAAAATTCGTATGCCGGACGAACACTCAACTTTGAGGGAAAAGACGGAGCTAATCCTGAACTAAACAATTTGGATTATTACGAAGAAGAAAGTTATGATGCTGCGGCAGGCCTTGACGATCCTGATTATTATGCGGTTAATTTTTACGCCATTCCTTTATTGGAAGATGCTGAAACTCGCACGTATGGAAATGCTCAATACTTGGTTGGTAGCAAGGACTTATCTGGTAAACCGCGCACAATTGTGGCCGGAAAATGTGCCATTGGCGCTTGCGAAGTGACTTCTACCGAATTGGACGAAGGCGTTGTTTTTGAAACGGGAATTAGTTCGCCCAAATTGGAACAAGCATCTGCAAAATTAACCATTGTCAACGGAATGTTGCTTTGTGTGGGTGAAAAACCTGCTCGGATCGAATTGTATGACTTGGTGGGAAGCAAAATCGCCGACGGAAAAAGCTATTTGTCTGTCAACAAAATAACTACGGGTGTATATATTGCAAAAGTTCAAATTGGAACAAGCGCGTTTACACAAAAGCTAATCATCAATGGAAATTAAACGACTGTTGATCCTAATAAGTTTAATCGGTTGCTTTTCAATTGTAAAAGCAACCGATTATACCTATTCCAGTAACTGGTATGTGGGCGATACCGAACCTGGCGAATGGATCAAGCATAAAAAAATCCACATTGCCGAAGGTGATTATCGGTTTACCTCTCGTGCGATTGCGCCGACAACCGGTAAAACTTTGGCGTTAGCCCTCAATGATAATGTGGTGTTTTCCGGAATTGAAGTGCCCGCAGATAAAACCGGAAAGTTTCAATTGGTTCATTTGGGTAGTAAACACCTCACAGCCGGATATTACGACATCAAACTTATCTTTGAAACCGGAGATGTCAATTGTGATATGATTTTTATCAAAAAAGATGCACGCACGAATAATACGGTTTTAGATACTGATATCGAATATTCATTGAATCATGCCGATGGAATGCACATATCGCCTATTGCCGGAGCTTCGGGAGGTTCTTCCGTTTTAGCAAAGTCAGGCGATCCCGGCGATAATATTGCTTATTATTTTCAGGCGGATCCGGGAAACGGTATGAGATATACCCGCGAACAAGTCATGCAATGGAATAAACAACCCCTCTATACGTTTCATTTGGAATATACGCAAGAGGCAATGGATATTATGGTTCAGGAATTTGCCGAATCTAAAGTCGATTTTATTTGGGCGCATGGTCGTGGCGAACCGGATACTCAAAACGAAATCATCGACCGCGATTTCAAAGATGGCGCCGGAGGAATGCCTTGCCGGGGATTAAGTATCCTTGCCGATGCAATCAAACGGAATCCGTATGCAAAGAACAACCTGAAAGTTGCTTATTTCTTCGATTCCGCAGCATCGTTTACCAGCGCCGGATTGACACAGTTTTATAATGGCTCGTTGGATTACCGAAATGACGATTTCCGGAATTTTATGTGGGAATTTGCGGTCAAGAAATGGTATCAAACCATTCCTCATGAATTACTCTTTACGCTTACCGATACCGAAGGTTTGGGGCGCACGATTGTCCCGATGCAATGGTGGACGTGTGGAGTTGGCTCCAAGTGGGGAAGCAGAAATATCGAATTAACCGGTGCTGAAGGATTTCCCGGATTTTTCGACTTCCTGAAAGAAAAAATGGAGTCGGAATTTGGAATCACTCCTGCATGGATTTTAGACCAGTCGTTCTTCGACCGCGGAGGGCAAGCTGCCAGAAACATCGCTTGGGGAACTCAAGCTTGGTTTATCTGGGGGCAAGGCATCACGGATATTCGCACTTTCAACGGGAAAAAGTTTGCTTTCGCCCTGAATGGAGGCCGTATTCCGATCTATGAGGCAGTCCAAAACGATTGGAATCCCTATACCGATGCAGGAACATTCACCGGTGATAACTACAACCAGATACGAACCAAAGGTTATCATACCAGCGCCCTTGATGCCAATGGCGAACCGGTCATCCGGAGCATGTACGAAAGAGGTACAAATGAAAATGCCGAATGGTTAGTGTTAGAATCCTGGTTCGATTGGTACGAAGGATCCACTTGGTACAGAAGTGGCCACCGCGAATATGCTTATCCCAATCAACACCTGAATTTATGCCGCGAATTTGCCGATAAAGAAACAACGTCCATTTTATTGGAAGCGGAGAGTTGCGACGAATTTTTCGATAAATCCTCCGGAAATAGCGGCGGATCTTATCGTTTGGATTGGTACAAAACAAGCGAATTACAGAAGGATTATTGGGATGCCAATCTCGAAGCCGATATCGACATCTTTCGTCCGTTGCACCAATTATCCGACATCGAACTGCATCCGGGAAGCATTGCTTCTACGCCAAACAAAATAGAAGCCGGCTACAAAGATGTATGGGTATTGGCTGGGAAAAACAACTCAATTTACGCCAATGAAATTGACGGTTTTCCGGTAGCTCGCTGGGATATGGCCACCAACAATAACTATCTGAGTGATTTGACGCTGGGTGGATATTCGGCTTGGGGTATCACTACAACGGGAAGAGTCGTACGATCTTCTTTACCCAATGGACAAAAAGCCAATAAGAATGATACTTGGCAACAAGTGGATGGAGAAATGACGATCGTCGATATTGACGCCAACAACGCCATGGTTTGGGGAGTGGACAATCAATCCAATATCTATTACCGCAATTTTGCCGCCACCCGACCATGGGTGAAAATAGAAGGTCAATTGACCTCCATTGCCGTTGATGAACTTTTCGGATGGGGATTTGCTCCCGACGGAACCCTGAAACGGTTTTCGCTACAAAGTAAATCCGATTGGAAAATCGTTCCGAATCCGCATCACCTGACTCATTTGAGCGCTAATTGTGAAGAGGTTTGGGGTGTAAATGCTCAAAACGAGGTTTACCGCATCTCTTCTTCCGGGTATGGCGAGTGGAAATTTGTTGCCGATGGTTACAAAGATGTTTCCGTAGGAACTAATTTTGTATGGTTTTTAGGTATCAATGATAAACCGTATAAATGTGAATTAAATTCATTTACGGAATATTCCGCATTCACCTTGCCCAACGAAACGGGTATAATCTATCCGGATGTAAACAAAATTTCCGTGGCTGCTTATCCGAATCCCTTTGCGGAGCGCTTAACGCTGACAATCACTTCATACACAGATGAAACTCTCCAACTGAGTCTAACATCTATTGATGGAAAAACGATTTATCGGAATACGGTGGCTGTTAAAACCGGAAGAATGGAATTAAACCTGGAGTCTGAAATTCGAAATCTCCCTCCCGGAATCTATTTACTAAGCATCGGAACATCATCCGGAAAGGAGGTAATAAAGATTGTGAAACGCTGAAAATCTTATTTGTTTGGCTTTCTGTAGCTATGGCAGCATACCTCGTGTTAGCGTAACAAATATACGATTATATTTTGCAGAGTGCATTTATTTGTTTATTTTTGCCATCATTAACAAACTATACAATGAAAGACAAAATTATTTTGATATGCTTAGGCTTCATCCTGTCCGGTAATGGCTACTGCGAAAGAATATATTCGTATCCTTTTCTGAATCCAGGCCTTGCTTTAGAAAAGCGAGTGGATGATTTGGTAAGCCGGTTAACATTGGAAGAAAAGGTTTCCCAGATGCAAAACCATTCGCTCGCTATCGAAAGATTGGGAATCCCTGAATATAACTGGTGGAACGAATGTCTGCATGGCGTAGGGCGTTCCGGTCACAATGTGACTGTGTTTCCGCAAGCCATTGCCATGGCGGCCACCTTTGATGAAGACGCCTTGTTGAAGATGGGAATAATTACTTCAACCGAAGCCCGCGCCATTTATAATGAATCATTCAAAAACGGGCAACAGGGTCAACAATACCAGGGACTTACCTTTTGGACACCTAATATCAACCTGTTTAGAGACCCGCGCTGGGGAAGAGGTCAGGAAACGTATGGCGAAGATCCTTATCTGACCGCTGTTTTGGGCAAAGAAATGGTAAAAGGCCTCCAAGGCGACGATTCCCTGTATCTCAAAACATCGGCTTGTGCCAAGCATTTTGCGGTACATAGCGGTCCGGAAGCGGGGAGGCACACCTTCAACGCTACGGCCGGCAATTATGATTTATGGGACAGTTATTTGCCTGCCTTTCAGGCATTGGTGACGGAAGCTCACGTTTCATCGGTGATGTGTGCCTACAATCGTTTCGACGACGAACCCTGCTGTGGCAATTCCCGTTTGATGACCGATATTTTACGCAATCAGTGGCATTTTACAGGCTATGTCACCTCCGATTGTGGTGCAATAGACGACTTCTACAAACAACACAAGACACATCCGGATGCCGTTGCCGCTTCTGCTGATGCGGTATTGCATGGAACGGATCTGGATTGTGGTAATGAAGCCTATAAAACATTGGCTACAGCGGTTGAAAAGGGACTCCTTGATGAAAAGGAGATAGATACATCCCTCAAACGCTTATTCAGAATACGCTTCCGGTTGGGAATGTTTGACCCTCCCGAATCCAGTCCGTATGCCCAAATACACTACGATACCTTGGAATGTGATGAACACAAGGATCATGCCTTGAAAATGGCCAGGGAATCCATAGTCCTCTTAAAAAACAAAAATCGCTTGTTACCGCTCTCCTCCAATCTGAAAAAAATTGTGGTATTGGGGCCGAATGCCGATAATAAAGAAGTGCAATTAGGTAATTACAATGGTTTTCCGTCGGAAATAATCACCCCTTTGGAAGGAATTAGGGCAATGAGCAACGTTGAAGTAGTATATGCCCAAGCCACAAGCCATACCACGGCATTAACAACCGAAACAGACGCCGCCTTAGCCGCCATCAAGGATGCAGACCTGGTTATTTTCATCGGAGGAATTACACCGCAACTGGAAGGCGAAGAGGGTGATGCCGGAAAAGAACCGAATATTGGGTTTGATAGAGGCGACCGTACTTCCATTGCATTGCCAAAAGTGCAGACCGATTGTATGAAAAAAATAAAAGCAAAAGGGATCCCCCTGGTTTTTATCTCTATGTCGGGAAGCGCAATAGGCATGGAATGGGAAGCCGAAAATGCGGATGCTATTCTACAAGCATGGTATGGCGGTCAATCAGCAGGGACAGCGATTGCCGATATTTTGTTTGGCCGGTATAATCCTTGCGGGCGATTACCGGTCACATTCTATAGAAACGACCAAGATCTTCCTGATTATCACGATTATTCGATGATGAACCGGACGTACCGGTATTTTACCGGCAAACCCTTGTATTCCTTTGGTTATGGATTAAGTTATACCACTTTCGATTACGATTGGAAGATGAAACCTGAAAACGCATACACTGAAAGCGATACGATAATCTGTTCGGCCAAAATAAACAATTCCGGTAATCTGCCGGGATATGAAATTGCACAAGTATATATTGAATATCCGAAAGGATTGGGATATCCTTTGAAAGAGTTAGCATATTTCAAGAAAATAGCCACTATACCGGGGCAGGATGTAGAGATAAAGCTCTCTCTCCCTGTTAGCCGTTTTGCAAAATGGGATGAAAAGGAAGAAAAAATGCTTCTTCCTGAAGGAAACTACAGGATATGGATAGGGGGTCATTCCGGAGATTGTAAATTAGCAAGCTCGTTTCGGCTTATTGTAAAAAAACAGCTATTTTAAATTTTCAACCTCCTAATTTTCATCTGATTAAACTACCTGATATTGACTGCTTTATAAATTCATACCGCATCTTCAAAAGTCAGATCCTTATTGTATTTAATACGATATATAACAAATTGATTTACATTTATTTATTTGTTTTTCTGATTTAATATTTTTACATTTGCGTCACTTTAATCCTTATACGTTCAGGTGACCATGAAAAGCAATTTTATTCATACGTATGTATCCGTGGATTGTGTCGTTTTCGGTTTCGAAAATAATCAACTCCATATCTTGTTGGTGCAACGGGATGCCAATAAAATTGACTCCAATAACATGAAGTTGCCGGGCAGTCTGATTTACGATGACGAAGACGTGGATGATGCCGCCCAGCGTGTACTCCTGGAACTTACCGGTATCAAGCGGATGAAACTGAAACAATTCCATTGCTTTGCTTCCCCCGACAGAGCGAAAAACCCGGAAGATATGAAATGGTTGGATCAAACCTATCAGCCGAATATCAACCGGTTGATTACCGTTGCCTATCTTTCCTTGTGTAAAATTGACCGGAAGTTGACCAACGTTTCCAAGTACAGATCATCCAAGTGGTGCCCGCTCAGTGAGATACCTAAAATGCCTTTCGACCACAACCGGATTCTTAAAGAATCGCTGACGGAAATCAGAAAATGGATTGAAATGGATGTATCCATCGCTTTTGAATTGCTTCCCAATAAGTTTACTATCAGTCAACTGCATCATTTATACGAAGCGATCTACAACAGAAAAATAGATATACGAAACTTTCATAAAAAGATTGTCCCACTGAATGATGTGGTGCCTTTGGACGAAAAGCAAGAGGGAGTTTCGCACCGCGCCGCCCGTTACTATAAATTCGATAAACACAGTTACAACAAACGTAAAATGACAATTTAAACACCCATATTTTATGTATTTATTAGGTTATGACATCGGAAGTTCTTCCGTTAAAGCATGTTTGGTGGAAGCAGAATCCGGGAAAATCGTCGCACAGGATTTTTTTCCGAAGGTAGAAATGCAAATTATTGCCGAAAAAACAGGATGGGCAGAACAACATCCGGAATCGTGGTGGACCCATTTGAAATTGGCTCACGCATCGGTAATGAAACAATCGGGCGTTGCCGCCGAAGACATCAAAGTCATCGGTATCTCGTGGCAAATGCACGGATTGGTTTTGGTAGATAAAAATCAACAAGTGCTTCGTCCGGCAATTATCTGGTGCGACAGCCGCGCCGTTCCCTACGGAGAAAAAGCATTCGAAGCGATTGGAAAAGAAAAATGCTTGTCACATTTGCTCAATTCGCCGGGTAATTTTACGGCGGCGAAGTTGGCATGGGTCAAGGAAAACGAACCGCATATTTATGAAAAAATAGACCAACTGATGTTGCCGGGCGATTATATCGGCATGCGTTTGACAGGCGATATCGTAACAACAGTCGAGGGGCTTTCGGAAGGAATTTTCTGGGATTTTAAACAAAATGCCCTTTCAGAGGAGGTGCTGAATTATTTCGGATTCGAGAAGCGTTTTATTCCGGAAATCAAACCGACGTTTGGTATTCAAGGGTTGGTTTCTGCCGAAACCGCCAAAGAATTGGGATTGAAAGCGGGCACTCCGGTTTGTTACCGCGCAGGTGACCAACCGAACAATGCCTTGTCTTTAAACGTATTCAACCCGGGCGAAATAGCTTCTACGGCAGGCACTTCGGGTGTCGTCTATGGAGTATTGGGGCAAGTGAATTACGACCCGCTTTCCCGTGTAAATACTTTTGCACACGTGAATCATTCGGCATCGCAAACCCGTTTGGGCGTTTTATTGTGTATCAACGGCACCGGTATTCTCAATTCGTGGATTAAACGCAATGTTGCTCCTGCCGGCATTTCATACAACGATATGAATCGTTTGGCTTCGCAATCGCCCATCGGCAGCAAAGGCCTTTCGATTATTCCGTTCGGCAATGGGGCGGAACGTATTTTGGAAAACAAAGAAACCGGCTGTTCCATACACGGCATTAATTTCAATATCCACAATCAATCGGATATAATCCGCGCCGCACAAGAGGGCATTGTTTTTTCTTTCCAATACGGGATGGAAATCATGGAAGAGATGGGAATGGATATCCGGATGATTCGCGCCGGCAATGCCAACATGTTTCTCAGTCCGGTTTTCCGGCAGACTTTGGCGAGCATCAGTGGCGACACCATCGAATTGTATGATACCGATGGCGCGGCAGGTGCGGCAAAGGGGGCGGGCATTGGCGCCGGTATTTACAAAGACAATAAAGAGGCGTTTGCCAGCCTTGAAAAACTGGCGGTCATTGAGCCGGAAACGGGGATAAAAGCGCAATATCAAGAGGCTTATGAGCGATGGAAAAACCAAGTATCCGGAAGTTTTTAAGACAAATTTCGGAAGTTTGAAGTAAATAAACCATTTTAGGGCAGTTGCCTTAAAATACAGTAATAATATTCATTTTTAATTTTAAAGTTATGACCGTTTTAAAAGGTAGTAAAGAGTTTTTCCCGACAGTAGGAAAAATCAAATTTGAAGGAAAAGAGAGTAAAAACCCTTTGGCTTTTCGTTGGTATGACGAAAATCAGGTAGTATTGGGCAAAAGCATGAAAGACTGGTTTCGCTTTTCAATGGCTTACTGGCACACACTTTGTGCCGAAGGCGGCGATCCATTCGGCCCGGGAACCAAAAAATTTCCCTGGAACAATGCTTCGGACGCTATCAGCCGTGCGAAGTACAAGATGGATGCGGCTTTTGAATTTATGTCCAAAACAGGCATTCCGTTCTATTGCTTCCACGATGTGGACTTGGTTGAAGAAGGCAACTCGTTGGCAGAATACGAAAGCAATTTGTCCAAGATAGTGGATTATGCCAAAGAAAAACAAGCCGCTTCGGGCATTCAATTATTGTGGGGAACTGCTAACGTGTTCAGTAATGCACGTTACATGAACGGCGCCGCCACCAATCCCAATTTTGCAGCAACCGCCTGGGCGGGCGCTCAAATCAAGAACGCCATAGATGCAACGATTGCATTAGGTGGCGCTAATTATGTAGTCTGGGGCGGTCGCGAAGGCTACATGACGTTGTTGAACACGAATATGAAACGCGAAAAAGAACATTTGGCTCAAATGCTGACCGTTGCTCGCGATTATGCCCGCAAACAGGGTTTCAAAGGCACTTTCCTCATTGAACCCAAACCGATGGAACCGACGAAACATCAATACGATGTGGATACGGAAACAGTAATCGGCTTTCTGCGTCATTTTGGCTTGGACAAAGATTTCAAAGTCAACATCGAAGTCAATCACGCCACTTTGGCCGGTCATACCTTTGAACACGAATTGCAAGCCGCCGCCGATGCCGGTTTATTGGGTTCCATTGATGCCAACCGCGGCGATTATCAGAACGGATGGGATACCGACCAGTTCCCGATTGATATTTATGAATTGACGCAAGCCTTGTTGGTAATCGTTCAGGCAGGCGGTTTGGGCAATGGCGGTACGAACTTCGACGCAAAAACCCGCCGTAATTCAACCGATTTGGAAGACATTTTTATTGCTCACATTTCCGGCATGGATGTTTTTGCCCGCGCATTGGTTACAGCAGTCGCTATCCTCGAAAAATCGGATTACAGGAAAATGCTTGCGGAACGCTATGCTTCTTTTGATTCCGGTAACGGTAAAGCCTTTGAAGACGGCAAACTCACTTTGGAAGACTTGCGCAATATCGCAGCCAAAAGCGGCGAACCGGCGCAAATCAGCGGCAAACAAGAGTTGTACGAAGCGATCGTTAATATGTATATCTAAAGCACTACTTGAAATATCATGGGAAACACAAAAGAGTATAATGTAGTTTATATCGTCAGTATTACCTTGGTAGCCACCTTGGGCGGCTTGCTTTTCGGGTATGATACGGCGGTGATTTCGGGAGCGGAAAAGGGCTTGGAAGGCTTCTTTTTGCAAGCGGGTGATTTTCAATACACCAAGATTTTACACGGAATTACGTCTTCCAGCGCTTTGATTGGATGCGTAATCGGTGGAGCCATTTCCGGTCTGTTTGCCTCGCGGTTTGGCAGGCGGGATTCCTTACGGTTTGCCTCCGTGCTGTTTTTCTTATCGGCATTGGGTTCGTTTCATCCCGAATTTTTGTTCTTTTCCAAAGGGGTTCCCTCCTGGGACCTTTTGGTTGCGTTCAACTTGTACCGGATTTTAGGCGGTATCGGTGTCGGATTGGCTTCGGCGATTGTGCCGATGTATATTGCCGAAATAGCGCCTTCGAACATTCGGGGAACGTTGGTTTCCTGCAACCAGTTTGCGATTATCTTCGGTATGTTGGTCGTCTATTTCGTCAATTATTTGATACTGGGCGATCATACCAATCCGGTCATTGACAAGAGTGCGGAGGGTCTATTGACGGTCAATGCTTCCTCCGACCCCTGGACGATAGCCACCGGTTGGCGGTATATGTTCGGATCGGAGGCATACGTGGCGGCTATATTCGGATTCCTGCTTTTCCTGGTGCCTAAAACGCCCCGTTATTTGGTGTTGATTGGTCAACCTTCGAAAGCGCTGAATATTCTGACGAAAATCAACGGAAGCAGCAAAGCAAAAGAAATTTTATCCGATATCGAAGCTACTTCGAAAGAAAAAACGGAGAAGATGTTTGCTTACGGCGGTACGGTCATTATCATTGGGATTCTGTTGTCGGTATTTCAGCAGGCCATCGGCATCAATGCGGTCTTGTATTACGCGCCGCGTATCTTTGAAAGTGCAGGCGCTGAAGGCGGCGGGATGATGCAAACGGTGATCATGGGTATTGTGAATATTGTGTTTACAGTAATTGCAATTGTCGCAGTCGATAAGTTTGGGCGCAAACCCTTGCTGATTATCGGTTCGATAGGTATGGCAGCCGGCGCCTTTGCGGTGGCCATTAGCGATAATTTCGGAATAAAAGGCATTATACCGGTTGTATCAATCATTGTCTATGCGGCCTTCTTCATGATGTCGTGGGGTCCGATTTGCTGGGTCTTGATTTCCGAAATTTTTCCGAATACGATCCGCGGCAAGGCGGTAGCCATCGCCGTAGCTTTCCAATGGATTTTCAACTACATCGTCTCGTCCACATTCCCGCCCCTGTATGATTTCAGTCCGATGGTGGCGTATGGTTTATACGGGATGGTGTGTGTATTGGCGGCCTTATTCGTGTGGAAAATGGTTCCTGAAACGAAAGGGAAGACTTTGGAAGATATGAGTAAGCTTTGGAGACAATAATTTAATAATA
>JAITXK010000168.1 GCA_031284765.1 Candidatus Symbiothrix sp. | reverse complement strand
ATTTTATTGATAATCCACGAAGTAGCCGAACCGCACACAATCAACATAATATCGCTACGCGAACAAGCCCATCCGTTCCAAAAATGTTCCAGCGCCATAAGGAAATTGGAACGTGCCGTATCCAACCACGAAATTTCATCCATAAAAATCAATTTACGCTTTTTTTGTGAACTGTTTAATTGCACAATAAGTTGCTCAAACGCTTCGAGCCAATTGGTCGCAAGAGGTAACTGTTGTTTGAAACAGCGACTGAGTGTGAGATTAAAATTAATTAGTTGCTCTTTGGTTTTCGCATTTGCCAAACCTGCCATATCGAAAGTCAGATTTTTCGCAAACAAATTTCTGATTAAGAATGTTTTACCAACACGTCTTCTGCCACAAATTGCTACAAATTCAGGTTTGCCCGAATGGTATAACTCGTTTAATTGCTTTATTTCACTGCGCCTGCCAATAATTTGTTGCATATTATTGCTGTTTTATAATTTGCCACAAAGGTATAAAAAATATGACTTATGGCAAAATATAAATCCATATTTTACCATAAGTATGTTTTATTTTGGACTTATGGTGAATAAAAAACGGTCGGCATTCGTGGGTGTCATGAATCACCAAGCCAAAGCCCCCGCCCCCAAAATCGCAGCCTCCGCATCATTGAGTTGCGAAATCAAAATGTCAGTCTTTCCTTTGTAGAGAAACAGGATTTGTTTTTCCATTTCTTCTTTCAATGGTTTTAAGAGAAAATCGCCTGCATGCGCCAATCCGCCGAAAAGGATAATCGCTTGCGGACTGGAAAAAGCGATGAAATCGCAAATCGCATCGCCCAATATTTTGCCTGTAAAATCGAAGATTTCCAAGGCCAAAGCATCGCCTCGTTGTGCCGCATGAAACACGTCTTTGGAGGTGATGGGACGACTGGTGATTTCCCGCAATACCGATTGAGTTTCCGGACGCGATTCCAACAACTCACAGGCTGTACGTGCTACTCCTGTGGCTGAGGCGTAGGTTTCCAAACAGCCGGTACGTCCACAACCGCACAACCGTCCGTTGTGGCGAACTACCCGTACGTGGCCTAATTCGCCGGCAAAGCCATCGTGTCCTACAACCAATTGTCCGCCCGCCACGATGCCGCTTCCCAAACCCGTACCCAAGGTTATCATGATAAAATCGTTCATGCCTTTGGCACAACCGTATTCTTTTTCGCCCCAGGCCGCAGCATTGGCGTCGTTGCTCAATTTGCAGGGCAGGCCGGTAATTTTCGTTAACATGGCGGCCAAAGGAACGGATTCCGTTTTCGCCCAAGGAATATTGGCAGCTTTTTCGATGACGCCGGTATTCATATTCCCGCTGGGCGTGCCGATACCGATGCCTTGAATTTGCCCTTGCAAACCGGATTTTGCGATCAAATCGTTGATGGTATTTCCCAATGCAGAAGCATAAGAATCGCCAGTGGAATACTCTTGGGTCGGGATTTTCGTGCGACGAAGAATCGTTCCATGCGCATCCATACTACCGATAACGGTATTGGTGCCTCCGATATCCACTCCAATTACATACTGTGTTTTCATCTGTTTTTCATTTATTTAGAATTTCTGTTTTTACCGCAATCGCAATACATCGCCTTCAACCGGCACATAATCGAAACTTTGTTTATTCAGTTTATACAATCGTTTTACCTGCATGCCGTATTGTTGCGAAATTTGATGCATCGATTCACCTACTTGTACAATATGTTCGAAATACGGTTTGTCTGCTTTTTTCTTTTTCTTTTCTAAATAAACAATATCGCCTTTCCGCAAGGGATAACCTTCCGGGACTTCATTGTATTGAACCAATTTCTTCACACCAAAGCCCAAATCATCGGCAATTTGGTTTAAATTATCATCTGCTTCGGCTAAAACATATACTAAATTATGCGATTTATAGATGTTGCGACTGATTTTAATGCGCGGTTTATTTTTGATTTTTTTAGTGTCGAAACCATACAATTCGTAATCTTCAATCACTTTAATCAACTTGTTGGCGTATGCAATATCCGTGGCATAACCACAAACCTGTAGTCCTTTAGCCCATCCTTTATAATCGGTAATATCCAGTAAAAACAACTTGGAGTAACGAGGTTGCAACAAAAAAAGCGAATGGTCTTCATACGAATCTTCCACCTTATCATACACTCGAAACCAATGATACTCCCGCAGCAATTTACCGTTGCGATATTCGCTCGTCAGCATCTTTTGCTTTTTGCCTTTCCAAGAAGTATTCGCCTTGATGCCGAAATGATTTTTGTGCAGTCGGGCACATTCACTCATTCCCACTCCCGATTCCAATATTCCCTGTGACAAAATAATACTGGCGGGAATCTTATATTTTTTCATGTGCCGAACCGCTAAATCACTATGTTTTTCAATATAATCTACCGTTTTCGGACTCTTTTTCGGAGCGCTCATCACAGGATACGCAAGTCCTGAAAAACAAAGGATGCACAAAATAGTATGTTGTATTTTCATATATGTCAAAAATCGTCTATTTTTGCAGAAAAAAATAGAAACAGCATGAAAGAATTAAAAATTACCGCAAAGATACAAGTTTGCAGCTACAATGAATTAACTTTCCCCGAAAAAAACTTAACTAATATTGCCAAAGAGGCTGTAAAACGTTCATATTCGCCCTATTCCAAGTTTCAAGTGGGGGCGGCTGTCCTTTTAAACAACGGTGAAATGGTCAGCGGAAGTAATCAGGAAAATGTCGCTTATCCCTCAGGATTGTGCGCCGAACGTACCGCTTTATTTTATGCCAATGCCCAATTTCCCGATGAA
Organism: Candidatus Symbiothrix sp.; assembly: GCA_031284765.1. GTDB lineage: Bacteria > Bacteroidota > Bacteroidia > Bacteroidales > Azobacteroidaceae > Azobacteroides. The sequence goes on along the minus strand of JAITXK010000168.1, from coordinate 1,906 downwards.
GCAGTCGATACAATTGCCGTAGCCGCTTACACGAACGGCGACTTTGTCGAAGAACCGATATCCCCCTGCGGCGCCTGCCGCCAAGTGATTTTGGAAGCGCAAAATCGTTACAACCATCCGGTACAAATGATTTTATGCGGGAAAGAGATTGTGTATAAGGTGGAAAAAATCACGGATTTATTGCCTTTGTCGTTCGATAGCCTCTCAAAATAAACACTATCCTGCAACGTATGCAAGATAGTGTCTATCCTTTTTCAGAGAATTGCAGGCAATCTCAAATCACTTGAAATAGCGGTTATACAAACCCTCAAAACCTTTTCCGTGACGTGCTTCATCCTTACACATTTCGTGAACAGTGTCGTGGATAGCATCCAGATTTTGTTGTTTTGCCAAAGTTGCGAGGCGTTTTTTGTCTTCGCAAGCGCCGGCTTCCGCGTCCATGCGTTTTTTCAGGTTGGTTTTTGTATCCCAAACCACTTCACCCAACAATTCGGCGAAACGCGCGCTATGGTCGGCTTCTTCGTAAGCATAACGTTTGAATGCTTCGGCAATTTCGGGATAGCCTTCGCGGTCAGCCTGACGACTCATGGCAATATACATGCCCACTTCCGTAGCTTCGCCCATAAAATGCGCCTGCAAACCTTCCCAAATTACGGGATCAACCCCTTTGGCAACGCCAAGAACATGTTCGTCGGCAAATTGCAATGCACCTTCGGTTTCTTGCATTTCCTTGAATTTACTCTTCGGTTGTTTACATTGAGGACAGTGTTCGGGAGCCTCATCTCCTTCGTGTACATACCCACATACGGTACAAATCCATTTCTTTTTCATGTCTTTAATTTTTATTTGTTAATACTAAAGCGTTCATTAAACTCCTTTTGACATTCGGTGCAATAGCCTCTGTAATAGACCTGTGCATCGGTAAATTGTAGATAATTGTATTTTTCAAGCGCATTCGGATTCAATACTTCGGAATACAAATCTTCTATTTTTCCGCAACCTTTGCATTTGAAATGCGCATGAGCCGAAGTATCCGCATCGTAACGCACGTTTTTTTCATCTATCGTAATGGATTGAATGACACCTTGTTCCTCCAATAATTTCAACGTATTGTAAACCGTTGTCTTCGATAAGGTTGGAATGGCAGGCGACAAAGCCAGAAAAATCATATCAACAGTCGGATGAACCGGATGCTCCGTTAAGTATTCCAACACCTGCATGCGTTGTAGGGAAGGTTTTACTCCGGCGCTCATCAATCTGTCTTTTATTTGATATTTCAAATCCATTACTTATTTGTAATTATTACAATTTTAATTCGAATACAAAGGTAGAAATAATTTTTATACCACCAAATTATTTTGAATTTTTTTCAACTGTTTTTTTTACCATTAATGACAATTGCCTAAAAATGCTGTTGGATGTATTGGCAGACTTTCTCCATCAACCATTTAGGCGTGGAAGTTGCGCCACAGATACCTACTGACTCCACGACATCGAACCATTCGGGACAAATATCTTCAGGATTGGAGATGAGACGTGTATTTGGATTGGCTTTTTTACATTCATCCAACAAAACTTTGCCGTTGGAACTTTTCTTTCCCGCCACAAACAAAACCAAATCATGTTCCGAAGCAAACCGTTTTATATTGGGAATGCGATTGGCCACCTGACGGCAAATCGTATCGAAAGAATGAAATTCCACCGATGGAGCAACCAAAGATTGAATTTCTTCCACGATGTCTTTAAAATCATTGACCGACATCGTGGTCTGTGAAAACAAATAAATAGTTTTGTTAAAATCTAATTGTTGTAAATCGGCTTTTTTTTCAACAACTATCGCATTGCTTTCGGTTTGTCCCACCAAGCCGTTGACTTCGGCATGGCCTATTTTACCGAAAATCACAAT